>CAZCFX010000064.1:0-1620 GCA_964498085.1 uncultured Gammaproteobacteria bacterium | reverse complement strand
TTACCACTGCGGGTATGCAACCTTTAGTGCCTTATCTTTTGGGAGAAAAACATCCGAGTGGCAATCGTTTGGCCAGTGCTCAAAAATGCGTTCGTACTGATGATATTGATGAAGTCGGCGATGAAACTCATCATACTTTTTTTGAAATGATGGGCAATTGGTCTTTGGGAGACTATTTTAAAGAAGATTCAATAAAGTTTAGTTGGGAGTTTTTAACCTCTCCGGAGTGGTTAGGTTTGGATCCAAAATTATTAGCAGTTTCTGTTTTTGTTGGTGATAACGATGCGCCTTTTGATGAAGAATCTTTTAATCTTTGGCATTCACTTGGTTTGCCAGTAGAAAAAATTGCCAAATTACCAAAGAAAAATAATTGGTGGGGTCCAGCAGGAACCACTGGTCCATGTGGTCCAGATACGGAAATTTTTTATTGGTCCGGCAATCCAGAGGAAGTTCCTAATTCGTTTAATGATGATAATGAAAAATGGGTGGAGATTTGGAATAATGTTTTTATGCAATACAACAAGCAAGCCGATGGCTCTTTTGAATTGCTGAAACAAAAGAATGTTGACACTGGTCTTGGCTTGGAACGTGTTACTGCTGTTTTGAATCATTGTGATAATTACCAAACCGATTTATTCAAAAATATTATTGCCAAAGTAGAAGAACTTTCCGGCAAAAAATATAATGATAATTTAGAAACAAAAAAAGCGATGCGCGTTGTTGCTGATCACGTCAAAGCAGCCACAATGATTATTGGTGATGAAAGAGGAGTAGCACCAAGCAATACCGACCAAGGATATATTGTTCGCCGCCTACTTCGTCGCGCGATGCGTTTTGCTCGCCAGCTAGAAATCAATAAAAAAAATTGGTTAAAAGAATTGGCTTCAGTGGTAATTAGTGATTACGAAAAAGTATATCCGGAACTCAAAAATAATGAGAATTTTATTTTTTCTGAATTAGATAAAGAGGAAGAAAAATTTAGTCGCACTTTGGAACATGGGCTTTTGGAGTTTAATAAACTTTCCGGTAGCTCTATTGATGGAGTGAGTGCTTTTAATTTGTATCAAAGCTATGGCTTTCCTTTGGAAATAACCGAAGAATTGGCCAAAGAGAAGGGGATGACTGTTGATAAGGAAGGTTTTGCGCTTGAACTGGAAAAGCATCAGGAATTGTCTCGTACGGCCTCTGCTGGCAAATTTAAGGGCGGTTTAGCTGATAATAGTGAAGAAACCACTAGATTGCACACCACTGCTCATTTATTGCTTGCTTCTTTACGAAAAGTATTGGGAGATGGTGTATTTCAAAAGGGAAGTAATATTACTGCCGAACGCCTTCGTTTTGATTTCTCTTATCCAGAAAAAATGACCCCAGAACAAATTGCGGAAGTGGAAAAATTGGTCAATTTTGCTATTGAAAGCCAATTGCCAGTCACTTGCGAGGAAATGACTCTCGAAGAAGCCAGAAATATTGGCGCAATGGGCGTTTTTGAGTCAAAATATGGTGAAAAAGTTAAAGTTTATACAGTTGGCACAGATAATATCTTTTCTCGAGAAATTTGTGGTGGACCTCATGTCAAAAATACTAATGAACTTGGTTATTTTCAGATTCAGAAAGAAGAGT
>CAZCFX010000063.1:0-1819 GCA_964498085.1 uncultured Gammaproteobacteria bacterium | reverse complement strand
CCATCCAAAGCTGGCAAAGGCAAAATATTAATTACCGCCAAATTCAAAGAAAGCAAAGCGACAAAATTAATCAGATAAGAGAAACCGAAACGAGCTGCTTCCCCAGTCATTTGAGCAATTTTTACCGGACCGCCAACTGCATCACCAGCGCCATGGCCAGCAAACAAACCAACCACCAAGTCATAGAAAGCGACAAAAATTGCCCCCAACATCAAGAAAGCAGATTTGAAACCATACCAAGGAGCAAGATACCAAGGATAACGAACCGTACCAATTTCACTAATCTCTACTCCCAAAACTGAACGATCCAAATCGGGATTAAACATTGGCTGAATAATAGTTTGATAATCAACATCGGCACGACGATAAGCGACTTCAACGGAACTAGCTGGACCTTTTAAAATACTTTGAATATCTTCCGCTTTGAAAACTGGCTGACCAGAAATAGCGACAATGGAGTCGCCACTTTTCAAGCCAGCAATCTCGGCCGGTGATTCTTTGGAAACAGCCACCACCCGAGCTTGGCGATCAGTAACAACCATGTTCTTGGTGATGTTTGCGCCATCGAGAGAAGCTGGCAAACCAACCGTGAAACCAATTGTAAATAGAACACCAGCGAGAATAATATTCATCAACACACCAGCGACCAAAATCACGGCTCGACGCCAAATTTTTTTGCCAGCAAAACTATCAAAATCATTGTTTTCACCATTTTCACCTTTGATTCTCACAAAACCACCCAAAGGCAAAGCATTGATGGAATAAATTGTTTTGGGAGCGGTAACTTCTTTGTTCCCTTTAATAATACGCCACTTGCCGGCAGAATCTTTGTAAAAACCAAACAGTCTTGGCGGAAAACCAAAACCAAACTCTTCCGCTTTTACGCCCAAACGGCGAGCGGTAATAAAGTGACCAAATTCATGAACAAAAACTAATAGTGAAAGAACTAAAATAAAAATAATGGCAGTGATCATATAGTCATGATTTCCGCTTCTTTCTGATCGCGGATTTCTTTTAATTCATCATTTTTCTTGGTGCTAAATTCATCCATTTCTTTGATGGCGCGAAATTTTTCATCTTCAGAAATTTCTTTATCTTCTTCGGCTTTTTCAATTATCGCTTTCAAATCTTCGCGGACAGCACGAATTGAGATACGCGCCTTTTCCATTCTTTCGTTTAATTTTTTGACCAATTCGCGGCGGTTCTCTTCGGTTAAAGCTGGAACCGTGAGACGAATTTTGTCACCTTCATTCACAACCCCGAAACCGAGATCAGCTTCCACGATTGCTTTTTCAATTGCTTTGCATACTCCTTTGTCCCAAGGAGCAACAATCATGCAGCGAGCATCAGAAACGGAAATATTACCAACCGCATTCAGCGGATTCATGACGCCATAAGCTTCGACTTGAATATTTTCCAAAGAGGCAGGATTGGCACGACCAGTGCGCAAAGTGGCAATATCACGTTTGAAAAATTCCAGGACACTATTGAAATCTTCTTTTTTACTTTCCAGATAACTGTTCATATTTTTATCTTTAAAATTATTATTAATCTTTTGAAATTCCCAAATAAATAATTGATGGGTTTTGATAATTTACTAATAGTTTGGAACCAATACGATTGGTTGATAATTTTTTGGTGTTCCAAGAAACCCCGCCATCAGTGGAACGGAAAAGAGTATTATTGGTCACAAAATATATTTCATCAGGATTGTCTTGATTAATTGCCAAAGCGTTGATTGAAGTTTCAGCATCGGTGGTAGTGAGGATGTTTAATTTTTCCCAAGTAATTCCCTGGTCTTTGGAGCGAGCAATGGAAT
>CAZCFX010000062.1:0-1941 GCA_964498085.1 uncultured Gammaproteobacteria bacterium | reverse complement strand
GATTTAATGCATACAAAAAAGAACCAAGCAGTCGACCAATGACCAAAGAGGAAAAATTAGAAGCCGATAAAAAAATAACTGCTTACCAAGAAAGAGAAAAGTATTTCAAAGAAAAGGAAGAAAGAAGAAAGCAAAAAGAAATTGATGACTACTGGTCTAAATGATTTTTTAAAAAAACCACCGCAAGGTGGTTTTTTTTGATTAATATTTTATTATTTTAATCCCAATTCTTTTTTTTGTTTTTCAGAAATATCAGCCGGAGCATTCATTAAAAGATCCTTACCATCACCAGTTTTAGCAAATGGGATAACTTCTCTTATATTTGGTTCATTCTCCAAAATCATTATTAGTCTATCAAAACCCCAAGCTATGCCACCATGAGGAGGGGCGCCAAAACTAAAAGCCTTAATTATGTGCCCAAAATTATTTTCTATTCTTTCATCGTTATACCCCATAATAGAAAATGTTTGTTTCAAAGCATTTGCATTATAATTTCTCAAACTTCCTCCTCCGATTTCAAAACCATTAAGAGTTATGTCGTACTGGGTAGTTAAAATATTTTCTATATTTTTCCCAGACATAAAATCATCAAAAAACTCTTTTTTGGGCATAGAAAAAGGATTGTGTGTATATGTCCATTTTCCAGTGTTATCCACATTTTCATTATCTGTTTTTTCAAACATTGGAAAATCCACAACCCAAAGAAAAGCTAATAAATTCGGATCATTTTTGTCATTTCTAATATCTGGTTTATCACTGCCATATTTTTCCATCACCTCTTGGTAAGACATTCTAGGAAATGGAATTTGCTGAATTTTTTTCTCTGGATAATTATTTTTAATTAACTCAATCAAAAGTTTTTCGTTAAACGAAATTACATCTTCTTCTGAGACGAAAGACATTTCCATGTCGAGCTGTGTAAATTCTGGTTGTCGATCCCCTCGAGCATCCTCATCCCTCATACATCGAGCGAGTTGAAAATATTTATCAACACCACCAACCATTAAAAGTTGCTTATACTGCTGAGGTGATTGGGGTAGTGAATAAAAATTCCCTTTAAAAGCTCTACTAGGGACAACAAACGATCTTGAGCCTTCCGGGGTTGGAGCAGAAATTAAAGGAGTTTCAATCTCTAAAAAACCCTCATTGTCTAAATAATCTCTAATAAATTTCTGAACTTTATATCTATTTATTAGATTCTTCTTCATTCTTTGACTTCTAAGATCAAGGTAACGGTATTTTAATCTTAAATTTTCTTCAACATTAATTGTTTCCGCTAAATGAAAAGGCAAAACATCACATTTGTTTAAAATTGTGATATTTAAAATTTCCAATTCTATAGTTCCATTTAAAACATCAGGTTTTTGATCTTTTTCTGGGCGAGAATTAACTCGTGCTCTTACCTCGATTACAAATTCATCACCTAAATTATGAGCTTCTTCTAATGCCTCGCTTTTTGGCAAAACTATACATTGAACTAGCCCTGAAAAATCTCGCAAATCAAAAAAAACCATTTTCCCTTGGTTGCGAACTGAATCTACCCAGCCACTTACTACAATTTCCTTACCCTGGTGATCAGATAAATTTTTTATATAGATCTTTTTTTTCATAATAATTATTTTAAAATCAATCTAAATTTAGCATAAAATATATAAAAATTCAACCTTAATTTTAAATAAAATCAAATTCTCTCCAAAAATCTTATTTCACCCAGTTTCTATAATATATCTATATTTTAGTAAAATAAACCAATTCTTGTACCATCGAAACAACACTCGCGTTGCCACAAATGGTTTTTTGATAACAAAAAAACCCGAATTTCTAATATTGTTTAAATATTTTGAAATTCGGGCTAGAAGACTTCGTTAGTTTTGTCAGTCATGATATTTTTCCTTTCTTTATTCTTTTTACAGAATAATTTTAATTGTTTGTTACTTGTCT
>CAZCFX010000061.1:0-1941 GCA_964498085.1 uncultured Gammaproteobacteria bacterium | reverse complement strand
GTGTGATTGTGGAGATGGACAAAAGACATGTAAAAAGTAATTACTATTTTTTAAATTTATCAACAAAATCTTTCAATTCTTCATCACTGTAAAAGTGAACCATAATTTGCCCACCACGACCATGACGACGAATTTCAACTTTTGTTCCCAGAGCAGTGCGCAATTCAGCTTCTATTTCTTGATCGTTATTGGTTTTTATTTTTGCGGCTTTGGTTCCACCCAATTGCTTGATAGCACGATCGGTTTCACTAACGGTCCAATTCTGACGCAAGATTTTTTTGAAAAGATTAATTTGTTGCGCTTCATTTTCAATTCCCAGTAAATACTTGGCGTGTCCTTCGGAAATGCGACCATCAGCCAAAGCACGTTGAATTTCTTCTGGTAAAGACAAGAAACGTAAAGCGTTAGCCACACTGGAACGAGCTTTACCTACTCTCTTTGATAATTCTTCTTGAGTGAGATTAAACTGATCAATCAAAGCTCGATAAGCAATCGCGGTTTCTACGGAATTCAAATTTTCTCGTTGCAAGTTTTCGATTAAAGCCCATTCTAATTTTTTTTGTTCATCCGCCTCGCGCACAATCGCCGGAACTTCGGTTAAGCCCAAAGCTTTGGCACTACGCAAACGTCTTTCACCAGCGATTAATTCATAACCGCTACCTTTTTTGGTGACCACGATTGGTTGCAAGATTCCGTGCTGACGAATTGATTCCATCAAATCATGAAGAGATTCTTCAGAAAAATAATGGCGTGGTTGATGAGGATTAGCAACAATTAAGCTTGGATCTAAACGTCTAATTCGATCCTTGTCACTCAAAACAGACAAAGCTGGGTCATCCGAAAAAGCAGAATGAGAAATTTGTTGATCGTTTTCAGTGAAAGTTTTTTTGGGAATTAAAGAGCTAAGCCCTCTTCCTAGACCTTGTGGCATATATTTTTTGTTATCTTTTGTTTATTGTTCTAAACTTAATAGCTCGCGAGCAAGATTTTCATAGGCCTTGCCACCGCGAGATTTTGGATCGTATTGCAGAATTGTACGACCATAGCTTGGTGCTTCTGCCAAACGAACCGAGCGTGGAATAATGGAACGAAAAATACGATTAGGAAAAAATTTGTACAGATCTTCCATTACTGCTTCGGAAAGTTTGTTGCGTTTATCAAACATCGTGATTACCGCCCCCAAAATTTCCAATTCTGGTTTCAAATTTTCTTTGACTAAAGTGATGGTTTCCAATAATTGTCCCAAACCTTCCAAGGCAAAATATTCACTTTGAATTGGAATCAAAATTTGATCAGCAGCCACCATTGTATTGACGGTTAGCAAACCAAGGGATGGCGGACCATCAATGATAATAAAGTCATAATCGTCTTTTATTTCAGATAAAATACTGGCCAAGCGAAATTCACGGTCTTCTAAGGAAATCATCTCCACGCCCGCTCCTGCCAAAGATGGAGTCGCTGGTGCAATAAAATAACGATCCTGCAAAGTACGTTTGATAATCTTGTGAATATTTTCCTGCCCCAAAAGAGCTTCATAAATACCTGCTTCAATTTTTCGATGTTCAATTCCCAAGCCAGAAGTGGCATTGGCTTGTGGGTCGGTGTCAATTAAGAGAACGTTTTTGCCAAAACTAGCCAAATACGCGCCTAAATTAACGGCGGTAGTAGTTTTTCCAACTCCTCCTTTTTGATTAACAACAGTGATAATTTTTCCCATAAAAAATAAAGTTTTTATAACCTTATTATAAACGAAAAAGCTATCTTTGACAATTTAATTTTTAGCCCCTATAATAAAAATGTTTTTCAACAACCATCAAATTGCCGCGGTGGCGGAACTGGTAGACGCGCACGACTCAAACTCGTGTAAGAGAGATCTTGTGAGGGTTCGATTCCCTCTCGCGGCACAAACAAGAAAAAGAAAACCTAAATGGTTTTCTTTTT
>CAZCFX010000060.1:0-2104 GCA_964498085.1 uncultured Gammaproteobacteria bacterium | reverse complement strand
CAGGTAATTGATAAAAAAACATCTTTGTTGGATGCTTTTAATATTACTGATGATGTTTTACGCCAAGGTGTTCAGGGTATTGCCGAAATTATTACTGTTCCTGGTGTAATCAACGCTGACTTTGCGGATGTTAAGGCGGTTATGTCTAATGCCGGTTCCGCCTTGATGGGTATTGGTCAAGCTAGTGGAGAAAATCGAGCTGTGGAAGCTGCTCGTGCTGCAATCAACTCCAATTTACTCGATATGTCCATCGATGGTGCTCGAGGAATCGTCTTCACTATTACTGGTGGCACCGATTTGAGCATGAGTGAAGTTAGTGATGCGGCAAAAGTTATTACTTCTGCTGCTGATGAAGAAGCAAAAATTATTTTTGGTGCGGTAATTGATGAAGATTTGAAAGATATGATCAAAATCACCGTGGTTGCCACTGGTTTTGATGGTAAAAGCAGCAACAAACCCAATGAAAGCCGCAAGAGTTATTCCCCAAATCACTTTATTGAAAACGAATTAGAAAAGGATAATTCTTCTTGGGCAGAAAAAACCAAAACCAATTTGCCACCAATCAAAGCTTCTCAATTAAAACCTTTAGTAACTCCAGCAAAAATGGTAGAGAAAAAGGAATCTTCCGAAGAAGAGGATTTGAATACGCCAACTTTTGTTCGAAAAAATTTGTTTGGTGCTAGATTGCAAGCCAAGAAGGAGGAACCGACAGTAGAGGAGGAAGAGGATGACGACTTAAGCATCCCCGCTTTTATTAGAAAACGAATGAATTAATTCCAAAAATTATTGTTTTTTATAAAATGAGACCAAGAATGGTCTCATTTTTATTTGTCTGATCTAATATTGTTGACAGTTGACAGTAAACTGTCAACCAGGTAGAATAATAGTATTAATTGTCAAATATTATGAAAACAAAAGAAAAAATAATAAAACTACTAAAAGAACAAGGCCAAGTTACTTCTGGCGAAATGGTAGAATATTTAGATATTTCCAGGCAAGCTATTTATAAGCATTTACCGGAAATGTTAAAAAATAAACAAATATCAAAAATTGGTCAGCCGCCAAAGGTCTTTTATTCACTAAAAGAAAAAGAATTGAAAGTTGAAAAAGTTGATATTGATGTCAAAACAAAAAAAATAATAGATCAAAATTATTTTATTATTACTCCTGGAGGAGAAAGAATGGAAGGTTTGCCCGGGTTTTTTTATTGGTGCGAGAAGCAAAATTTGCCAGTCGCCAAAACCGCCCAAGAATATATTAAAACCTTAAATAAGTATTCAACCTATAAGAAGGATGGTTTAATTAACGGGATGCAAAAAATAAAGGGGACTTTTAGAGATTTTTTATATTTGGACGGTGTTTATTATCTGGATTTTTATAGTATTGAAAGGTTTGGTAAAACAAAATTGGGACAAATTCTTCTTTATGCCAAGCAAAGTCAAAGCAAAAAATTAATAAAAGAGCTTATTGAAGATATTGGGCCAACGGTGGAGAAAACCATAAAAAAATTCAAGATTGATGGTGTTGGTTTTGTTCCGCCAACAGTAAAAAGAGAGGTACAATTTATGAATGAGTTGAAAAAGAGACTAAATCTAAAGGTTAAAGAGGTAAAAATAACAAAAATAAAAACTAATATTATAATTCCCCAAAAAACTCTCAACAAATTAGAAGACAGGGTGGAAAATGCTCAAAAAACCTTCGCAATTGAAGATACTGGTTGCTATAAAAATATTTTATTGATTGACGACGCTGTTGGCTCGGGATCGACACTTAATGAAATAGCAAAGAAGTTAAAGAGCAAAGGTCTTACCAAAAAGGTAATCGGCTTGGCGATTACTGGCAGTTTTAAGGGTTTTGATGTGGTGAGCGAAATATAATTTGAATAAAAAGAAAAATAAAAAAAGAGATCTGAGTATCTCTTTTTTTGTACTTATCCACAGTTTTTTCCCTTGCTTGTCAAAGAGCTATTTTCTCCTTTATTTTTGGTACTTTTCCTACTTTAAAAATTTTGCTAGAATGTAAAAAGATACAACATTTAGTGGTATGACGAAAAAAATTCCACAAAATATGGAATTTATCAATTTTTTATGAAATGCCCAATTTG
>CAZCFX010000059.1:0-2147 GCA_964498085.1 uncultured Gammaproteobacteria bacterium | reverse complement strand
GCCAACGACGCCAATTTCACCAATTCAACAAAAGCCAGTTGTTAATCGTCCAAAAACAGATTTCCGTAATCCAGAAATTTTGGATTTGGATTTGGTCGGTCAGGTTTCCGAAGGCCAAATTGATGGTCGACGATATTTTAATTTGATCGTTGTTGCTCTTTTGATGACAGCGATTGTGGTGGCACAAGTTTATTTTATTATTTCTTGGTGGAAAAATAATTCTTCCACTTCCGAAGACCTAATTAGAAACACTACTCAAGCGCAAAAAGAAATCAAGAATTTTCAAAAAACTGCTGATGAGGCTTTGAGTTTCAGTAAACGTGCTGATTTGATTACTCCTTTGATGAACAATCATATTTATTGGAGTAATTTTTTTCGCTATCTCGAAAGAAACACTTTGAGTACCGTCACCTTTGAAGGTTTTACCGGTGACAACAAAGGAGAATACACTCTGGAGGCAACCTCTTTGCATTACAGTGATATTAATTGGCAGGTAAAAAAGTTTTTATCTGATGACTATACTATTTCCGCCACGGTCAGCGAGGGAAGTACTGGCGACAAAGGAACGGGGAAGTTGAGTACACCGATTTCTTCCACGACTGATCCAGAAACAATTGAAGAAGGCTTAATCAAAAAACCAACAAACGATGAAAAAGTTTCCTTTACTCTCAAGCTAAAAGTAAAACCGGAATTATTCTTAATTCCACCAGCAAAATAAATGGAAAATATCGAAAAAAAACCGAATAATTTCCAAATCTGGCTAGCTGAATTTTTGAAAAAATATTTTGGCTTGGTTCTTTTTGTAATTGTTTTGGTGTTTTTTACTGCGGCTTATTATTTAATTATTTCACCAAAATTTGAAGAGGCTACCGTTTTCATTAGTGATAAAACTTTGGAAGAACAGAAAAAATACAACGAAACGGTGCAAAAACTGATTGATCTTGGTTCGCTAAATCGTTCCTACAAAAAGATTGATCCGAAACTGGTGAAAAAGGTGGAAGATTTTCTTCCTTCAGAATATGTCCAAGAGCAATTATTTTTGGAATTGGAACAAGTGATTATCAAAAATGGCTATACTGTAAATTCAATTGCCGTAGAAAAAGAATTGGGAAATTCGGTTGGTGCGGCCAATAAAAACGTTGGCAAAGTGAAAGTAAAAATTAGCGTCAGTGCGGTTAATTATTTGGATTTCAAAAAATTACTTTCAATCATGGAAAGTAATGTTCGTTTGATGGATATTGAAAAATTAGATTTCCAACCAGGTGATCAAACTGCTGATTTTGATTTTTATACTTATTATTTAAAAGATAACTAGATATGAAAAAGGATGCTCTAGTATTTTATATTTTGGGAGTCTTGATCCTATCGCTAGGAAGTTTTTGTTTGTTTTTTAAGGGTGCTTGTAATGATTTTTTGAACATTATCGCTGGCTCAGAAAATATTTATCATAGTGAATTGCCAGGAGTAAAAAGAAAAGAAGTTTCTTTCAATGAAAGCTTTATTAAGGATGAACGATTTTTGAATCTCCGCCAAGACTGGTTGGCGCCGGCAACTTTTTCTGAACTGACCGCTTCGTCTTCCGAAATCAAGAAAAATATCGATTTCAAAATCGGCAATCAGCAGTTATTCAAAGTTGATGAGGCAGAAAAAAATAGTTTATGAATAGAAAAGAGCAGTTATTATCTCTATTAAGAGTACAAAATTTAATTACGGCTGATCAGCAAGGAGAAATTATTTCCAAACTGGCCAAGCCGGATTTTGATTTGGATGAATATCTGATTAAAGAGAAAATAATCGGTGAAGAAAAACTTTATGAGATTTGGGCGGCGGTTTATAACTTGCCTTTTTTTGATGCGATTAATAATAATATTTCTCGTGATGATTTGGCTTTGCTGCCTCAAGACATCGCTCGCAACTACAATATTGTTTGCTTGGGTCGGGAAGGAAAAATTTTAAAGTTTGGGCTTACTGATCCAAACTTGAAAGCAATGGAAGCCGTTAATTTTCTTTCTCAAGAACAAAAATTAACGCCAAAATATTTTATTATTTCCCGCTCCGGCATGGCGAAGATTCTGAAAGAATATCAGAAAATTGAAGAAGAAATTTCCAGCGCTTTAGATGAGAAAATGAAAGCGGAGGGTGATGAA
>CAZCFX010000058.1:0-2254 GCA_964498085.1 uncultured Gammaproteobacteria bacterium | reverse complement strand
ATGGTCCAGCCATACATTTTAAAATTCGTTGTTGATGGTCTTAGTAATTTTAATCAAAAAGAAATACTGCCTATTTTGTGGCTGATTGTTTATTATTTATTAGCTAACGAAACTCGTTCTCTGATTCAATATGTTAGTGATCGAAAGATTTTGCGCTTTTTGGTGGGCATTGAATATTTTTTGGCAATTAAAGCACAACAGAAATTAACCTATCTCAGTCTTGGCTATCATGAAAAAGAAAATACCGGCGCCAAGATTGTTAAAATCGAAAGAGGAATTGATCGCATTTCCCAATTCGTCGGGAACACTTTATGGGAAGTTACGCCAACAATTATTCAACTATTTTTTACAGCAATAATTTTGTTTTTGAATGATTGGCGAATTGGTCTTTCTTTTCTGGTTTTTGCCTCGCTTTTTCTTTTTGTCACCTATTGGTCAAACAAAAAAATGTATCCGATTCGCAAACAGCTTTTTCGCGATTACGAAATGGCATCAGGAAAAACAGCGCAATCAATTATTAATATTAATGCCGTTCAATCTTTTGTTCAGGAGGAAAGAGAATTAAAAGAAATTGATAAAATAAAAATCAGGATTCGCGATAACGACAATCGTCAATTTGGTTGGATTATGAAAATTGGTTTGTTTCGTAATACCATTGCCGATCTCGGTCGAGTAACAATTCTTTTATTAGGTGTTTATCTAGTTTATCAGGGCGGGCTAACTATTGGTTCTTTGATTTTTATTTTTACTATTAGTGAAAAGGCTTATGGTTCGCTTTATCGCCTCACTCGATTCTACGACAAAATGGAAGAAGGTCGAGAAGGGATTAGTCGTTTACTGAAACTTTTTAATACGCCTCGCGATATTATTAATAAAGAAAAAGCTTTCAAGCCAAAAAATATTTTGGGAGAATTGGTATTCAAAAATGTTTCTTTCTTCTATTCAGAAAATTCCAGTCCGGCAATTAAAAATTTGAATTGCAAAATTCCGGCTGGTGGTGTTACTGCCTTGGTCGGTCCTTCTGGCGGTGGCAAAACCACAATTGCTCGTTTGATTTATCGTCACTACGATCCGCAAGAAGGAGAAGTTTTGTTGGATGGAAAAAATTTGAAAGATTATGATCTTTATTCTTTCCGTAAATTTTTTGCCATCGTTCCTCAGGAAGTAGAAATTTTTGATTTATCAATCAAGGAAAATATTGCTTACGCCAAAACCGATGCTTCTTTTGAAGAAATTCAAGCAGCAGCGAGGATTGCTAATGCCGAAGAATTTATTGATAAACTTGATCAAGGTTATGAAACAATGGTGGGTGAAAGAGGAATTAAGCTTTCTGGCGGCCAAAGACAACGTATTGGAATTGCCAGGGCAATCTTGGCTAATCCAAAAGTGCTTATTTTTGATGAGGCCACTTCTAATCTGGATAGTTATAGTGAAAAACTGATTCAGGACGCCATGGACAAGATAAGTAAGGGTAGAACAATGATTATTATTGCTCATCGTCTTAGCACCATCAAAAAAGCGGATAAAATCTTGGTTTTGGAAGATGGTTGTTTGGCAGAAAGTGGTAGCCATCAAGAATTATCCAGAATTGATGGTGGTTTGTATGCCAAATTGATCAGATTGCAGGAATTGGGAGACGTCAAATAAAAATTGGCTTTTTTCGATAAATAAAAGTAAAATAAATTTATGATCAAGATTGAACGTAATGTTGAATTGCAAAAATTTAATACTTTTAAAATGGCGGCCAAAGCTGAGTATTTTGTTGCTGTTTCTAATAAAGAGGAATTATTAGCGGCCATCTCTTGGGCCAAAGAAAAAGGTTTACCAATTTTTGTTTTAGGTGGTGGTTCCAATATTTTAATTACCAAAAAAATTAAAGGCTTGGTAATTAAAAATGAAATCAAAGGCACCGGTGTTCTTTTTGAAGATGCTAATTCGGTAATCTTTTCATCTTTATCTGGTGAAAGCTGGACTCACTTGGTTCATTTAATCACGGAAAATGGTTGGTATGGAGCAGAGAACCTTTTTTTAGTGCCGGGAACCGTTGGCGCTGCACCAGTGCAAAATATTGGTGCTTACGGCGTGGAGCTCAAAGATATTTTTAATCACTTAGTAGCAATCAACTTGAAAACTGGCAAAGAGAAAATTTTTACTGCCAAAGATTGCCAGTTTGCTTATCGGGAAAGTGTTTTTAAAAATAAATTAAAAGGAAAATATTTTATTTATTCAGTGGCTTTGAAATTAAAAAAGAAAG
>CAZCFX010000057.1:0-2254 GCA_964498085.1 uncultured Gammaproteobacteria bacterium | reverse complement strand
TATTTACCGGCAGCTTCAAGATTTGAATATTTACAGGGTAAGTATCTCAGGTTATGGGGCTAATTTAATTAATATTAGCTAAGAAATTCAATGAAAAAATTCAAAGAGCTGGGTTTAAACGCTCAAATTTTAAAAAGTTTAGCCGAATTTGGCTACCAAGAGGCAACGCCGATTCAAGAACAGGCGATCCCTTTTATCCTCAAAAACAACCAAGACTTAATTGGTTTAGCGCAAACTGGCACCGGCAAAACGGCGGCTTTTGGTTTGCCAATTTTGCATCAATTAAAAAAAGAAAAAGAAGTTCAGGCCATTATTTTGTGTCCCACTAGAGAGCTTTGTTTGCAAATTGATAAAGAAATAAAAAACTTTTCCAAGTATTTGGAAGACACAAAAACAGTTGCTGTTTATGGCGGTGTTCGTATTGACTCCCAAATTAAAGAAATTCGTTCTGGGGCAAAAATTGTGGTTGGTACTCCGGGTCGAGTTTTGGATTTAATCAAACGCAATGTTTTGAAACTAAAAAATATTCGTTTTGTAGTTTTGGATGAAGCTGATGAAATGTTGGATTTGGGATTCAAGGATGATTTGGATAAAATTTTAAAAGAGACTCCAACAGAAAAACAGGTCTTATTGTTTTCTGCCACCATGTCTTCAGTAATTCGCAATATTGCCAATAAGTACATGACCTCACCAGGGGAAATTAGTATTGGTAAAAAAAATATTGGTGCCGACCAAGTAGAGCATCAATATTATTTGGTTAAGCCAGGACAAAAATATGAAGCCTTGCGCCGCATTGTTGATTCCGAACCGGATATCTATGGAATTCTTTTTTGTCGCACCAGAAACGAAACCAAAGAAATTGCTGATCGTTTGAAAGAAGATCGTTATTCCACTGAAGCTTTGCATGGTGATATCTCTCAAGATATGCGCACCATTATTATGGATCGTTTCCGTAATCGCAAGATTCAATTATTGGTTGCGACCGATGTGGCTGCTCGCGGAATTGATGTTAACGACTTAACTCACGTCATAAATTACAACCTTCCAGACGCTAATGAAGTTTATCTTCATCGCAGCGGCAGAACTGGCCGTGCTCAGAAAAAAGGAATTTCTTTATCAATCATTACCGTTCGCGAATTAAAAAAAATTCATGAATTAGAAAAAAAGGTTGCTAAAGATTTTAAATTAAAAACAGTGCCAACCGGAAAAGATATTTGTGCCAAGCAACTTTTTCATTTAGTCGATAAAATAAAAGAAACCAAAGTTGAAGAAAAAGAATTAGCTCAATTCCTGCCGATATTTGAAAAGGAATTAAAAGGTCTTTCTCGCCAAGAATTATTGAATCGTTTTATCTCTGTAGAATTTAATCATTTTATTAATCTCTATAAAAACAACCAGGATTTGGAAGTGGTTAATGTTAATCAATATAGTGATGGCCGAGAAGATAAAATAAAAAAAGATCGTTTACCTGATGAAGAATTTGTTAATGTCCGTTTGAGTCTGGGAAAGAAAGATGGTTTCAATGTAAAAACTTTATTTGCAATGGTTAATAGTCTTTCTGAGTTAAAGGGCGCAGCAATTGGTAAAATAAAACTTGCGGATAAGTTTACTATTTTTGGCATTGATCGCAAAAAGAGAAGTGTGGTTATTGATAGTTTTGATACTATTCTTTATGACAACAAATCTTTTGAAACTAGTTTTGCTGACGAAGGAGATATTGATCGCACTAGTCGAGTTTTTGTAAAAAAATCACCTAGTCGTTCTTTTGCTCATCGTCGAGAAGATCGAAGAGGAAAAAGAAGAAAATAATTTTTTTAAAAAAGATTTCTAAACGGAAGTCTTTTTTGTTATAATATAGTTAAGATTAATTTATCTATATGAAAAAAATTTTTATTTTAATTTCGGCTCTTTGTGTGGCCTTAATTATTTTGGTTTTAGCATTTAACATCTATTCGATGTTTTCTTCTCAAAAGCCAACACCAGCGCCAGTTCAGGAAGTTGTTGTTCCAGAACCGGGAGTACCATTAGAAGAAGTTCCAGCAGCTCCTCTTGATGTTGTCGATGAACAACCTTCTTTTGAGATTCCAGACAATTCTGAACCATCCTTCCGCACCCCGGCCAATGCTGACCCAAATGCCTTTTACATTCAATAAGGAGTAGTGGTTCTTGACATTTCTATTTTTGTGTGTTAAATTTAAAAAGCAAAAATATCGTGCCAAAAAGTCGTCGAGCTTTATTACCTTTATTCATTTGC
>CAZCFX010000056.1:0-2268 GCA_964498085.1 uncultured Gammaproteobacteria bacterium | reverse complement strand
TCATCGACAATTGCCAAAGCAACTGGCGCTAATATTTCTTTACTAAAAATTAAAGCGTGGGTGCCAATAATTAAATCACTTTCTGATAAATTATCTTTTTTTCGTCCGGCGGTAAGCAAGGAAATCTTAAAATCAAAACCAGCAAATAATTTTTGGAAAGTTTCAAAATGTTGAGTGGCTAGAATTTCGGTTGGTGCCATTAATAAGGTTTTGCCTTTGCCAGCTAGTTTAGTGTTTAAAATAGCAAAAGCAGCGACGACCGTTTTTCCGCTACCGACATCACCTTGCAATAATCTGGACATCGGTTGCGGTTTTTCCAAATCCTGCAAAATTTCCCAGGCCGATTTTTTTTGGTCATGCGTTAAAGTAAAAGGCAGAGAAGCAACAAATTTTTTGGTGGCTTCTTCTTGAAAAAAAATCTTGGTTGCCTGACGACCACGCAATTGTTTTTTGATCAGTTGCGCGCGTAACTGCCAAATAAATAATTCTTCAAAACCCAAACGGCGACGAGCCTCCGCTAAATCATTTTCATTCTCTGGGAAATGAATATTTTTTAGGGCGGTTGCGAGAGGTATTAATTTATTTTCGGTAACTATTTGTTCTGGCAAAGAATCTTTCACTTCTTTGCTCAAATCAATTACTTGTCTAATCAAAAAACGCAGTTGCTTACTAGTTAGACCTTCCACTAAATGATAATTAGGGATAATCCCCTGGGTGTTATGAAGTTTTTGGGAGGAATTTTCTTGGTAATCAAATAATTTTTCATAAGCTGGAGAAACCAAGCACAAAGCACCGAATTGTTCGCTTACTCGTCCTGCCAAAGAAACAAAATCGCCAACTTTTAGATTCTTGGTTAAATATGGTTGATTAAACCAAATTACTTTAATTAGGCCGCTATCATCTTGTACCAGGGCCTCAGTTAGGTTCATTCGGCGACGAGCGCTGCGGCGGTTGCTAATTAAGTCTATTTGCCCCACAATTTGTGCTTCTTGCCCTTCTTGTAGCTTGGCAATATTACCAGCGTTTTGGAAGCGATCATAGCGAAAAGGAAAATAAAAAATCAGGTCATGAACCGTGTCCAGACCTAATTTTTTTAAGCGGGTAATGGTTGTTTTGCCGACGCCCTTCAATTCGGCGAGCGGACTGGCCAGATTAATCATAAAGGCCCAAAGAAGTGAAAAATGTGCTCCCACCAGGAATCGAACCTGGATTACAAGTTCCGCAAACTTGCGTTCTATCCATTAAACTATGGAAGCCAACTCCCTTATTATCAATAAATATTCGGGAAATGTCAACCCCGTAATTATAGCCTTAGAACCTTGGTTAATTGTTCGGAAAGCGGTTCGTTCAAGCGTTCAAGGTCTTCTGGCAGATAGCGCAAAAGGAAATTTCGGACAATAATTGGATTTTGTTCACCAAGCTCCAGGCTGATGCGTGGTTTGACTGGGTTTTTGAATTCAAAATAGAGTTTGGTGATGTTTTCTTTTGGTTTGTAAACAATGGAAAAATCTTTAATAAGGTCGTAATCATAAAACTTTTCCCCGACTTTTATCCCTTCGCCATCGGCGGAAAATTCCATCTCTTCTGAGTCACGACGGGACTTGACGAACATAATAATGGCTGCCAAAACGATAATAATTACAAAAAGAAAATTGGAATTATAGCCAAGGAAAACTGGTCGCCAATTTTGGATTTCGAAAAAGGAAGTAAACAAACAAATGGCTAGAAAAATGCCAGCCAAAAGATACCAACGGCGACCTCTGTCTGGCTTTTCAAAATCATTAAAAGTCCAGGAAAGAGAGGCAATTTTTTCATTTTTTGGCTCTGTATTTTCCATATGAGCAAATTGACATTAAAATTATAATTATATATAGTGATTATAGCATAAAATTAGTTGTGCGGAAATATTGGAGAGATGCTAGAGTGGTTGAATAGGGCACCCTGCTAAGGTGTTATCCTTTCACGAGGATCGAGGGTTCGAATCCCTCTCTCTCCGCTCACATAATAAAAACACCCAATTGGGTGTTTTTATTATGTGAGAAGTTGATTGAGAAGAGATTCGAACCCGAGGGAAGGGTTTGGGAAACGGAAGTTTCCCACTTTTTCTGTGGGGGTGTCAGCGACTGAGTGAAACGAAGGAGCGCCTAAGGGGGCGGAAGCCCCCTGGGGGGAGCGAAGCGACGGGTTCGCAAACCCTCTCTCTCCGCGCTTTTTAAAAAACAGCATCAGCCTTTGGCTGGTGCTGTTTTTTAGCGCGGAGAGAAGCGA
>CAZCFX010000055.1:0-2381 GCA_964498085.1 uncultured Gammaproteobacteria bacterium | reverse complement strand
TCCAATAAAAACTTGGTGAGACCATAGGAAGCAAAAATTACTGCCATACCAATTACTGACCAAATAATAGCCTCTCTACCCTTTTTTATCTTGTCGGAAGATCCAGCAGAAGTCATCCAGATAATGCCACCATAAATAAACATCACCAAAGCAATAGTGCCAACCAAACCAAGAACCACCGAAATAATACGTCCAGTCAAAGAATAAACAGTTGTACCCGCCCCAAGAGGATTGGTGAGAGTTGAAGCGGCAAAAACATCATTCGCCACCGATAAATTAAATATGAATGCGGAAACAAACAAAATAATAGCGAGAGAAGTTAATTTTTTTTTCATAAAATTTAATAATAACTATACTAAAAATATACCATAAAAAAAGAAAAAAAAATAGAGCTCAGTATAAAACCAAGCCCTAAAATTTTAAGTTTAATTTTCTTTTTGAGAATTGAGGCCAGTAGCAAGTTTTGTTCCTAAACCAGGGATTCCTCCTTGTTCATCGACAATAAAGGTAATCTTACTATTTGAACCATAAGTTTCAACTGTTCTTAGTCGAATAATCTGTTCTGAAGTAAGTTTAGTCCTTACTTGATAATCTTCAAAAGCCTCTCCTTGTTTTTTTAATGCATACGCCTCTGCATCAGCTTCCGCTATTCTTCTGTTTTTTCCAGCTTCCGCTTTTATGTCAGACTCCGCTTTGTCAGCTTCTGCATTTTTAATTTTGGTTCCTTTTTTAACTTCGGCTTCTTCTAATTCTTTTTCAGCTTGGAAAACTTTTTCCATTGCTTCCATATCGCTTTTTTTAGTTCCGATATCAGTAACAATGAAATCGAGTATCTCGACCCCGGTAAACTTTTTGATTTCCTTAACCTTATCGCCAGAAAAAATTGAGCCTAAATTAAAATCTTTTTTGTTTCTTAATAAATCTTTCAAACCATATTCGGAACATTTATTTCGAAGAGCTTCTTCACAATATTTAATTATCAAAGATAGATAATCATCTACCCCATAGACAGCAAAAATTAGATTATGAACTCTAATTGTGACAGTCGCTGTTAAATTAACTGCAGTATCTTTAACTTCAATTGGAAAATCTTTTTCCTTGTTCACATCTTTAAATAAATCAATACTGATATTTCCTAAAAAATATTCAGTTTTATTATTATGAAACTTAAAGATATTAAAATAAGGAAAAACAAAGTGTAGCCCTTCGCGAATTACTCCTTTCAAGTCTTTTCTGACTTCTCCTTGAGCATCTCTAAATTCGTCTTTGTTGTCGCCAACGAATTTATTAAAACATTCTAGCAAAAGAACATTCTCTTCGGGTACGATAACCCTGGCACGATAAAATGTTTTCCAAGAATGACGGATAAAAAATATTAGACAGAGAGCAATAATTGCCCACCAACCAATATTTAGAATAGTGTAATTCATTTCTTCGTTTTCGGAAATTGCCAAAACAATTTGTCCAAAAACAAAATACAAGATGCCTCCAACAACTAAGGTTGCCAAGAAGACAAGACAGAGATAAAAAACAATGAGAGACATTTGGTCTTCCGCTTTTTTCTCTAGCCATAAAAGTAATTTTTTCATTTTTTATTATTTTTTTGTTTATATTTAATTTTTAAAGAGCATTTTTTGCCGCGGCAACCAACACTCATTTGCGTGCTAACATTATCACATTTTAACGTGATTGTCAATATTAAAAAACTATTTTAACTTATTTTAAACAAAAAAAGCGCAAAAAGCGCTTTTATTTTTGTGAGCCGTTTTCGGGGATCGGACCCGAGACCTCTTCCTTACCATGGAAGTGCTCTACCAGCTGAGCTAAAACGGCGATTGGGAATTCTAATATTCCAATAATTTATCGATCCGGATTCGAAGCTCCGGCAATTTTTTATTTTCTGGATTAACCTCGGTTAAGCGGCGGAAAATACTCTCCGCCAGAGCGTAATCTTTTTTTATTATACTTAATTCCAAAATTAAATCAAGATAACGCGGATTGTTTGAATCTAGCTCTAAAGCTTCCTGTAAATTATCGATTGCCTCATCCAAATTGCCCAGCTGTTTGTTGGCATTTGCCAAAGTATAATACAACTCTTTTTTGGCACGATAGCCGGAAAAATCATTACTGGTTTTGCGCGATAATACTTTCAGAACATGAAAAAGGGTCTGCTTTACTTCTAAATATTTTCTCAATTCATAATAAACGTCACTAAGTTCAATGAAGGCTGGCAAATAACGATGGTCTAAATTAATAATAGAAATCAATAACTCTTCCGCTTTTTCAAAGTCGCCTTTCTTGGCCGCTTCCTTTGCTTCACTAAACCAAGCACTAATTTTTGTTTGTCGTTCACTAAAACTAATTTTTTTCTCACGACGATA
>CAZCFX010000054.1:0-2422 GCA_964498085.1 uncultured Gammaproteobacteria bacterium | reverse complement strand
AATATTCTGATTTATTAAATTCTCAACAAGAAGTAATTAAAAGCTTAAAAACTGGCTTGTCTAGCCTTTCTATCTTAACGAGTGGAGTGAAGCCAGAAAAAGCGATTGCGATTACCGTTGGCAAGATGGAAATTTATCTCTTGGGAGCAATTGATGAAGAAAAAGAAAAAATCCGTTTAGCCAAAGAAAAAGAGAATTTAATAAAAATGATTGATTTGCTTTCTGGTCGTTTGGAAAATAAAGAATTTACCGAAAAAGCTCCGGCGGCTCTGGTTAATAAAGAAAAAGAAAGGTTAGCGACTATGCGTTTAGAGTTAGAAAAAATAATTAAATTGCAAGAAGCATTATGACTTTAAAAAATTATTTAATTTTCATGTCGGTAGCGACCGGAATTTGTTGGGGCGCTTTTGCTTTTGTGGCAGGTTTGGTTGATCCATCAAGAACCAACTGGCTTGGCTTTCTGCTTTTTTACCTTTCCATTTTTTTAGCACTAGCCGGCACTTTCTCAATCTTTGGTTTTATTTTCCGTTTTGTAATTTTTAAAGGAGAAGTTGCTTTTCGAGCAGTAAAACTGGCCTTTTATCAGTCTTTTGTTTTTTCCTCATTTGTTATTATTTTACTACTGTTAGCTTCCCGAGATTTATTAACCTGGCTCAATTTTGGTCTTTTAGCAGCAATTTTTTTAGTTTTAGAATTTTT
The DNA here is from genome assembly GCA_964498085.1 of uncultured Gammaproteobacteria bacterium. Lineage (GTDB taxonomy): Bacteria > Patescibacteriota > Patescibacteriia > Patescibacteriales > UBA12465 > CAINDR01. Next base: position 1,723 of record CAZCFX010000054.1, on the reverse strand, counting down.
TGTTGCCAGCTATTCCAAGAAATCTTAATGTTTAATATATGAAAAATAAATTAGAACAATTAAAAAAAGAAGCCCTTTCCCAGTTGAATGATTTTTTGGATCATGCTGAACAATTTCCTGCGGAGGCAGGTGAAAAATTTAAAGAATTAGAGCAGAAATTTTTGGGACGCAAAGGTGAGTTAGCGGCAACTCTAAAAGACTTAAAAGATCTTGGTGTTGATTTACGAAAAGAATGTGGCGAGTTGGCTAATAATATCAAAAAAGAATTAGAAGAAAATTTTAGTCAAGCCTCTCAAAAGATAAAAGCCAAAAATAATCCGGAAACAAAAGTTGATGTTACTTTGCCTGGTGAAAGAAAAGCGAATGGCTCTCTTCACCCAATGACCATTACCCAAAGAGAAATTGAAGAATTGTTTTCTTCTCTCGGTTTTATGGTTTTGGATGGTCCGGAATTGGAAAGTGATTATTTTAATTTTGAAGCGCTCAATGTTGCTCCTCATCACCCAGCGCGTGATATGCAAGACACTTTTTATGTTGACCAGAAAAACAAAGATGGGGAATATGAATTATTAATGAGAACCCAAACTTCATCAACGCAGGTGCGGGCCATGAAAAAATATGGTGCTCCGTTGAGAGCAATTATTCCTGGTCGATGTTTTCGTAGTGAAAGTACCGATGCTCGCCATGAGCACACCTTTTATCAATTAGAAGGAATTATGATTGATAAAAAAATAAATTTTTCCGAAATGAAAGGAGTCTTGGAATTAGTCGGCAAGAGATTGTATGGCGAAGAAACCAAATTAAAAATGCGTCCGAAATTTTATCCTTTTGTTGAACCTGGTTCCAATGGTGAATATACTTGCTTTTTATGTGGTGGCAAAGGTTGCCGAGTTTGCAAAAATACTGGTTGGTTAGAAATCGTTGGTTGTGGTTTGATTCACCCTGATGTTCTACGTGCTGGCGGAATTGATCCAGAAGAATATTCTGGCTTCGCCTTTGGTTTTGGTCTTAATCGCTTAGCCATGTTGAAATATGGCATTAATGATATTCGTCTTTTTAATAGTGGCGATATCCGTTTCTTAGAACAATTTTAATTTTTATTATATGAAATTATCATTACAATGGCTGAATGATTTTGTTAAATTGCCGAAAAACATTGCACCGGAAGATTTATCCGAAAAATTAACAATGCATACGGTAGAAGTAGAAGGAATCGAACATCAAGACAAAGCTTTTGATTCGGTGGTTGTTGGAAAAGTTTTATCAGTAGCCAAACATCCTAATGCTGACCGTTTACGTTTGGCAAAAGTAGATGTTAAAACAGAAGTTTTGGATATTGTTTGTGGCGCGCCAAATTTAGAAGAAGGACAATTAGTACCAGTAGCTTTAATTGGTGCAATTTTGCCAGGTGGACTAGAAATAAAAGAATCTGAAATTCGTGGTGAAAAATCTTTTGGCATGATTTGTGCTGAAGATGAATTAGGAATTGGCCACAATCACGAAGGCATTATGGTTCTTGGCAAAAAAGCAAAAATCGGACAGAAGTTTTCTGAATATCTTGATTTGGAAGATACAGTTTTGGAAATTGATAACAAATCACTTTCTAATCGTAGCGATTTGTGGGGCCATTATGGTTTGGCACGAGAAGTTTCAGTTTTTTATAATTTAAAATTTCCTAATTACGAAGATTTTTGTGCGCCAGAATTTGCTAATGATTTTTCAG
>CAZCFX010000053.1:0-2507 GCA_964498085.1 uncultured Gammaproteobacteria bacterium | reverse complement strand
TTTCTAATTCTTTGGTTTGGCGTTCAATTTCGTAAAGAATTGCTTTTTCTACCGCTTTAAAAGAATTAATGTTTTTTACTTCTACTTTTGGATTTAGTTTTTTTTCGCCAATTACCAAGATTTGTCCATTTTCATATTTCCAGGCACCAGATTCTTGCAAACTAATATTTGCTTCACAACGCATTTCTCCTTTTTCCATGTCAGCGTTACTTGCACCAAGATAGCGCAAAACTCGCTGGTAGTTTTGACAGAATTTTTTGGCTTCTTCAGCACTGCGGATGGTTGGTTCGGTTACTAATTCCAGCAAAGGGGCGCCAGCTCGGTTGAAATCAAGCAAGGTGTAATCGGCATTTTTTGGATGGAAAGATTTGCCGGTATCTTCTTCTAAGTGAATGCGGGTAATTAAAATATCTTCGCCACCTAAATTTATTTTTCCGTGATGAGCGAATGGTAAATCGTATTGAGAAATCTGATAACCTTTTGGTAGGTCAGGGTAAAAGTAGTTTTTGCGGTCAAACTTGGAAAGATAGTTAATTTGGCAATTATAAGCCAAACCAAGCAAAATATTGAGCTCTATGGCTCTTTTGTTTGGCACTGGTAAAGTTCCTGGATGACCGAGACAAATTGGACAGGTGGCGCTATTTGGCGCCATTCCAGCGCCGTTAGCACAGGAGCAGAACATTTTACTGGCAGTTTTTAGTTCGGCATGAATTTCTAAGCCGATAATTACGTCATATTTCATAATGTTATTTTAGCCCAAAAGTGCTGAATAGGTCAAAATTTAAAATTTTTAAAAACCTCCGCATCCGGAGGTTTTTTCTAGAATTTACCACTACTTCCAAAACCGTTATTTTCTCGATCAGTCCCGTCCAGAATCTTGGATTCCACCAAAGGCATCGTGCCTATTTCTTGAATAATAATCTGGGCAATCTTTTGTCCCTTGGTAATATTAAAAAATTCTTCAGTTAAATTTTTAGCGATAATAATAATTTCTCCTCGATAACCGGAATCAATAACGCCGCCCATAGTTTTTAGGCCTTGTGCTGCCAGACTACTTTTATCCCAAATTAAACCGACAAAATTTTCTGGAATGGCTAATTTTATGCCAGTACTAATTTTTGCTTGGCCATAAGGAGGGATTGAAGTATTTTCCAGAGCAAACAAATCATAGCCAGCATCGCTTTGGTGAGCTTTTTCTGGTAACTTGGCTTCTTGATTTATTTTTTCCACCAATAATTCTAATTGTTTTTGTTCAGTAACTAATTCTATTTCCGGTTCTAATTCTTTTTTGTCTTCGTTGAGGGCGGTGTTAAATACTTGGCGATGATTTTTAGTAATTATGTCAGCGAGGGCGGTGAAATCTTCACTTTTTTTGATGTTTTCGGCTTTTAGCATTTGAGAAACATAAATCCAGACCAGAAAACTAATTTCTTCTCGGTCCATAATTTTTCCCTCACTAACGCAATTAACCAATCGATAATTACTATTGCTTTCAGCAATTTCGCAATATACTCGTTCCGCCTTTTTTAAGTGATTCAAATTTTCTTCATGAATATCTTTGGTTTTTCCTTTCCAATCTTCACGGGCACGGTCTTTGGCCATCTGTTGAGAAATTTCAGGATCAACTCGTAAAATTAAACAAAGATCAGGACGGGGAATTTTTAAGATATCGTGTTCCAACTCAGATAGCCAATTAAAAAAAACTTTTCTTTCTAGAGGGTTGTCGATTTTACAGCCCTGGTGGGCCATATTTGAAGAAGTGTAGCGATTGCAAAGAATTATTTTACCTTCCGCTAACCAATCTTTAATTTGTTTGCTGAAATCAAAACGATCAACGGCATAAAAAATGGAGGCCTGATAAGGAGTAACATCGTCGACGCCTCCATATTTTCCAGATAAATATTCTTCAACCATGCCGGCAGATTTGTGATTGTATTGAGGGAAGTCAGCAATCTCCACGCCAAAACCTTCTGCTTGCAGTTTTTCTTTTAATAAATGAAGCTGGGTGGTTTTTCCAGAACCATCAGTGCCATCAATAACAATTATTTTTCCTTTGTTTGTTTGCATAACAGCTTATCTTCTCAAATTAGCTAATAGTTTGTCAATATCAAGATGTAAATCTTCAATCGTTCCGTTATTTTCTATTTTAATTTCTGTGGAGGCCATAACTTTTGGAATTTCTAATTCGGCCTCGGCGGAACCTTCTGCCTGAAATTCAGCAAAAGATTTGTTATTGTCGCCAATATTTTCATTGCGAGAAACAGATCTTTGGTAACGTACTTCTTCGGTGGCATTAACAGAAACCAAATTAAATTCTGCCAAGTCTTTCAAGTATTGAATATCATCAAATCTTCTAATTCCATCAATAACAATTAGTTGGCTATCGTCATTTTTTACATCTTCAGTAAGAACTTTCGCTAATAAGTCACCACCAAATTGTTGACGAAGAACAGAAGAAACGTCTTGAAGATTTTTGCGACTAGTTTCAATATGCATTCGGTTTAAAA
>CAZCFX010000052.1:0-2535 GCA_964498085.1 uncultured Gammaproteobacteria bacterium | reverse complement strand
GCACGGGCGGTAGGAATCGAACCCACGCTAGAGGTTTTGGAGACCCCTGTACTACCATTATACGACGCCCGCATATTTTCTTTTGTTACATCAAATATCTTACTATCTAAGCTTAAATTATTCAAGGGTTAAAAAAGGCTCCATCTCTGGAGCCTTTTAAATTAATCATCTTCTCTCATTGGTTCGCCGCAGCAAATAATTTCTCCCCCGCCATCTTTGATGAATTTTACTTTATTACCACAATGTTCGCAGTAATAAGTTTTATCTTCTCTGTTCATATTTTTATAGATTAGTTTATTAGTATGTTTCTACAAAAACTTCGAAATGAGCTTGTGGATGCAAACAAGAAGGACAAATCATCGGTGCTTCCCCGCCTTCGTGGATATAACCACAATTATTACATTTCCAACGAACTGGAGCTGGCTTTTTGAACACCTCTCCTTTTTCCAAATTCTCTAATAATTTTTGATAACGAGTAGCGTGCGCTTTTTCAGCAGCAGCAACACCACGGAATAATTTGGCAATATCGGCATGACCTTCCGCTTCCGCTTCTTCTGCCATCCGCGGATACATTTCATTGGTTTCATGAAGTTCTCCTTCAATAGCGTCTTTTAAATTTAATTCAGTTTCGCTAATCATTCCTAATTGTTTAGCCCAAAGTTTGGCGTGCTCTTTTTCATTGCGAGCGCTCTCTTCAAAAATATTAGCGATTTGGACATAGCCAGCTTTTCTGGCCACACTAGCAAACCAATCGTATTTATTTCTCGCTTTGGATTCGCCAATTAAAGCATCCTCCAAATTTTTTCTTGTTTTTTCTCCTAACATAAATTTTATATATTATTTTTTATTTTTATTTTTAACCTTTTTTATTCCCTCTTTACCCTCTAATAATGTTCCCAGGCTATCCGGCGAAGCATCATATTCTTCACAAAATTCCAAAGCATAAATATGAAAAATAGTAGCAGTAATGGAAACAATTAATGGACCAATAACCACTCCCCAGAAACCAAACAGAACGATACCGCCAAGAATTGAGAAGACGATAAAAATTGGATTGATCTGTGCTTTCCCTTTTAACATCCAGGCACGAATTACGTTATCAATAGAACCAATAATGAAGAAGCCCCAAGCCAAAATGAAAGCTCCCTGCCAAATATCTCCCATCAGCAAATAATACAAACCGACTGGAATATAAAAAATCATTGAACCGATATAAGGCAACAAAGAAAGCAAGGCAACCAAAACTCCCGCCAAGAAAGCTGGAAAGCCAACAATTGCAAAGCCAATCGCCCCCACCACCCCTTGAGCGATTGCTACCACAAAAGTAGAAACCATAGTGGTGTAACTCACTTCTTTAAATTTTACAAAAATTTCTTTGTCATATTTGTTTGGCAAAGGAGATAAGTGCATTAAACTTTCTAGCATTTTTTTGCCATCCACAAAAAAGAAAAACATGGTAATAATTATCACAAAAAGTGAGACCACAAAATTAGTAGTACCAATAACCGTTGCTGTAGCACCAGAAATTAACCAATTACTAGACTTCTCAAAAAAGCTAAGCAGAACACCGCCAAAAGTTCCTTGAGAAAGACCGACAAAATCAAGATTATCCAAATTTAACTTTTGTGCTAAAGGTGTTTGCAACAAATCAGAAGCGTCATGATTAGAAAAATAATTAACCGCTTCCGAATAAGCGACTGCCGATTTCTCACCAGCATAAATCAACCCCTTAACTGTTGGCAAAATAATGATTGCCACCAAAAGTAAACACATCAAGAGAGCAGAAATATTTTTTCTGCCTTTTAAAAATTTGACCAGGACTTGATAGGGACGATAAAAAATAGTCGCCAAAACAGCGGCGATAATTATTTCGATCAAAAAAGGCCTGAAAATAAAAAAACAAGCTACCAAGGCGATGAGTACCAAGGCAATCAAGAATGGTTTAGCAAAATTTTTTGGCATGGGGATTTTAGCTAATTTTAAGTTTTAGACAAAACCAAACCCGCCGTTCGGGCGGGTCTAGAACAAACGTTTATTTTGTTTCCTTGTGCATGGTGTGAGCATTGCAGTTCGGACAATATTTTTTCATTTCTAATCTTTCCTTGAGAGTTTTTTTATTTTTGTGGGAAAAATAATTAACGGTCTTACATTCCGTGCACTCAAGCTTAATCATGTTGTCTTGGGACATATTGGTTTTTTCCTTTAAATATTACAGTATTAAAATATAACATCGGGGTATAAAAGTCAAATATAACTTTTATTTTTGGCAATGTTCGCAAAAATGGGTTCCTCGGCCGAATAATTTTGTTTTTAAGATTTTTTTATTGCAAACTAGGCAATTTTTACCGCCACGGCCATAAACTTGGAGTTGTCCAGAGAAATTACCCTTTCTTCCTCGGCTATCAAGATAATTAGAAAAGGTGGTTCCGCGAAGTTTGATGGCTTTTTTGATAATTTTTTGAATGGCTTGGTGAAGGTTTTTTATTTCTAATGGCGATAAAGAATTAACCGAACGATCTGGTCGGATTTTGGCGG
>CAZCFX010000051.1:0-2741 GCA_964498085.1 uncultured Gammaproteobacteria bacterium | reverse complement strand
CTTCACGAGTACGTTCACCAACACCGGCAAAAACAGAATAACCGCCGTGTTCACTAGCAATATTGTGAATCAATTCCAAAATAACCACGGTTTTACCAACACCAGCGCCACCAAATAAACCAACCTTGCCACCTTTAGCAATTGGACAAATCAAATCAATAACTTTAATACCGGTTTCTAAAATTTCGGTAGTGTTAGATTGTTCAGTAAATTTTGGTGCTGGACGATGAATTGGATATTTTTTTTCAGTTTTAACTGCTTCGCCACCATCAACAGTTTCGCCAAGAACGTTAAAAATTCGTCCAAGAGTTTCTTTGCCAACTGGTACAGAAATTGGGGCGCCAGTATCAACAACTTCCATCCCTCGTTTCAAGCCATCAGTAGATCCCATCGCAATACAGCGAACCATATTGGAACCGGTATGCTGTTCAACTTCTAAAACTAATTTTTGTCCGCCATTATTAATCTCCAGGGCATGATAAATTTCCGGCAATTTATCCGAAAAATAAACATCAACGACCACACCAATGACCTGTTTGATGATGCCAAGATTTTTTTGTGTTTCCGACATATTATTTTAATTATTTTTTATTCTAAATTATTCAGCAAGGGCGTTGGCTCCGGCACTGATTTCAGCAATTTCCGCAGTAATACCGGCCTGACGAGCTTTGTTATAAAACAAGGTTAATTCTGAAACCATATCATTAGCGGCTTCTGTGGCTTGATGCATCGCGCTCATACTGGCACTGTGCTCAGAGGCATTTGATTCCAAAAAGGCTTGAAATAATTGAACCTCCAAAAGACGAGGAATGATTTTATCCAAAACAGCACGTGGACTTGGTTCAAAAACAAATTCATAATTGCCTTGGTCAGCTCCGGAATGTTTGTTTTCTTTTTCGGCAATCATTTCTTTGCTAACACCAATATTTGGATTAGAACTAGCAATACCCAGATATTCATCAACATTCAAATCAACCGGTAAAATCTGTTTTACTCTCGGAATTTGTTTAACGGCACTAACAAAGTCGGTGTAAGCAATGAAAACTTTGTCATATTTGCGTTCCAAATATTCTTTGGCAGCCATTCTGGAAATCGGAGCAATAGAGGCAATATTGGTAATGATATCTTCTTTGGAAAATTCAGCGGCGACGGTGGTATTTGGCAAACCATATAATGGTGTTCCCTTTTTACCAACTAAAATAAAATCTACCGGAACTGGATGACGGACAATTGATTCTTTAACTTTAGCAATTAAAGCAGAATTAAAACTGCCACACAAACCACGATTAGAAGTGATGACAATCATTGCTACCCGATTTATTTTTTTTCGCTTTACTAACAAACGATGCAAAGGTTCACTTTGGGCTTGCGATAATTTTGCCAAACGCAAAACTGTCTCCCAGCTCAAATTGGCATAAGTGCGAGTTTTCAAAACAGCCTCTAAAGCTTTTCTCATTTTTGCCGCAGACACCATCTCCATTGCTCTGGTAATTTTCTTAGTGTTGGAAACGGATTTAATTCTGCGTGATATTTCCTTTGTTTTTGCCATTTTATTTGATTAAATAATCCAGAGTTCCTTGATAATCTTCTACTAACGATTTCATTTTATTTTCAATTTCTTCATCCAATTGCTTTCTTTCAGAAATTAAATTTAAAACTTCATTATTAAGATCAGCGTATTGATATAAACCAGCTTCAAAACTTCTTATTTTTTCTACTGGAACATTATCCAAGTGACCATTCAATAAAGACCAATAAATCAAAACCTGTTTAGCAACCGCGAGTGGTTGATATTGATCTTGTTTTAAAAGTTCATACAATCTCTTGCCACGTTCCAATTTTTTGCGAGTATCTTCATCCAAATCTGAACCGAATTGAGCAAAACTGGCTAATTCACGATATTGAGCTGCCTCCAAACGCATTTTTCCAGCAACTTTTTTCATTGCTTTAATTTGAGCGGAAGAACCAACACGGGAAACTGATAAACCAGCATTAATTGCTGGACGATTTCCTTGGTGAAATAATTCTGGTTCCAAGAAAATTTGTCCATCAGTAATAGAAATAACGTTAGTCGGAATATAAGCAGAAAGATCGCCAGCCTGAGTTTCAATAATTGGTAAAGCAGTAATTGAACCACCACCAAAATCAGCATTCAATTTACAAGCGCGTTCCAATAAGCGGGAATGAAGATAAAAAACATCACCCGGAAAAGCTTCACGTCCTGGTGGACGGCGAAGTAATAAAGAAATTTCACGATAAGAAACGGCGTGTTTTGATAGATCATCATAAACAATCAAAACATCTTCACCTTTATCACAAAAATATTCTGCCATCGCGCAACCGGCATAAGGGGCAATGTACAACAAAGATGCTGGAGAAGAAGCGCCCGCCAAAACTACAGTAGTGTAATCCATCGCACCAGCTTCTTCTAATTTGGCAACGATACCAGCAACTTTTGATTCTTTTTGACCAATAGCAACATAGATACACTTCATGTTCTGCCCTTTTTGGTTGATGATAGTATCAATCGCAATCGCGGTTTTTCCTAATTGACGATCGCCAATAATTAATTCGCGTTGACCACGACCAATCGGAATCATTGCATCAATTGATTTAATACCAGTTTGTACTGGTTGATTAACAGAAGCACGAGTAATAACCCCCGGAGCAATTTTTTCTACTGGATAAAAATTTTTGGTTTCAATTTTTCCTTTACCATCCATTGCTTCACCGAGAGGATT
>CAZCFX010000050.1:0-2756 GCA_964498085.1 uncultured Gammaproteobacteria bacterium | reverse complement strand
TAGATTTCAATCAAATCAAAACCGGCAAAGTAATTAAAGTTAATAATTTGCCATATGTCATCGTCAAAACCGACCATCACAAAATGGGTCGTGGCGGTGCAGTCTTGAAAGTAAAATGCCGCAACTTAATCGACGGCAATACCTTGGAAAAAACTTTTCAAGGAGCTGAAAAAGCTGACGAAGCCGAAACAGAAGTAAAAAAAGCAAACTTCATGTACAAAGACAAAGAAGAAGCTTATTTCATGGACAATGAAAGCTTTGAACAATTCAGCCTTTCCCTAGAATCAATCGGTGACAAAGAAGGTTTTCTAAAAGAAGGCACCGATGTTAGCGTTTTATATTTCAATGACAAACCAGTATCAATTGAATTACCAATCAAAATGGAATTCAAAGTTGTTACCGCTCCACCGAGTGTCCGCGGAAATTCTGCCGGCAATGTTACCAAACAAGTTGAATTAGAAACTGGTATGTTAATTAATGTTCCTTTGTTTATTGATGAAGGCGATATTATCAGAGTTAATACAGATTCTGGAGAATATACTGAAAGAGCTTAAATTTTTCTCACAAAAAACCGGTAAATCCGGTTTTTTTGTCGCTGTGCTATAATTACTGATATGAATTTATATATCATTATTCTGGCAATTCTTTTCACGGTTTTAGCTTTTTTGAATCTAAAAAAAGCTATTTTCTTGTGTTTGGTTTTTTTGCCTTCCTATCTTCTTCGTTTTGAAATTTTTGGCATCCCTTTTACTGTTTTGGAAATGATGGTGCTAATTATTTTTGGCAGCTGGGTAATAAAAAATTGGCAAAAAATAATCAAACCAAAATCATGGAAATTGCCGCGCTTTTGGAAAGAGTCTTTGTTAGTAATTGCCGCTGCCAGTATCGGCGTCTTGGTTAATTTTGGTCCGGCATCTTTGGGGATTTGGAAAGCCTATTTTCTTGAACCGATTCTTTTCTTTTTGGTTGTAGCTCAAACTTTTCAAGGAAAAGAAGAAACAAAAAAAATTATTGGCGCCTTGGGTATTTCTGCCTTTCTGACCGCCCTCTTTGCTATTTATCAAAAAATTAGTGGCAACTTTATTGCCAATCCTTTTTGGGCAGCCGAAGAAACTCGCCGCGTAGTTTCTTGGTTTACTTATCCAAATGCGGTCGGTTTATTTCTGGCGCCAATCACGATGATTGCGGCGGGCAGATTTTTTTCTTTCCCAGTCAAAAATAATTTTCGTGATTCGCTAAAAAAACTTTTCTATTTAATTTTAATTTTAGCTTCGATTGCCGCAATTATTTTTGCTCAATCCGAAGGAGCTTTGATTGCTGTTTTGGCGAGTAGTTGGTTGTTTTTATTTTTCTCAGGAAAGAAATGCCGTTATCTGGCGCTTAGCTTGGCAGTGATTGGATTGGTTGGTATTTTTAGTTTTGCGCCCAGCAGAAATTATGCCACCGAAAAAGCAACCTTAATGGATTTGTCAGGACAAATTCGTCGCCAACAATGGACGGAAACCTGGCAAATGTTAAAAAATGGTCATCTAATTACTGGCGCCGGTTTGAGTGGTTACCAAAAAGCAGTTGAACCATTTCATCAAGATGGTATTTTTGTAAAAAACGATGACCCAGATTGGCTCCGAAAAGTTCTCTGGAACAAAGAATATCGCGACAGCGTTTGGCAGCCAGTAGAAATTTATTTTTATCCGCACAATATTATTTTTAATTTCTGGAGTGAGCTTGGTTTCTTCGGTTTATTAGTTTTTATTTGGTTAATTGTTAAACAATTATTTTTATCTTTTCGTTCCGCTCTAAAAAATAAAAACCGAGAACGTTTTTTGATTCTCGGTGTCGGCACCGCCATGATTACTATCATTATTCATGGCTTGGTTGATGTACCATATTTTAAAAATGATCTTTCTTTAATCTTCTGGACCATTATTGCCTTAACCGCTATTCTGACAAAAGAAAAAGAATAAACATATGCAGAAATTTCCCCTTCAAAAAATTATTGCTGCTCGCAGTGGCTTGTCTCGTCGTGATGCAGAAGCCCTAATTAAAGATGGCAAAGTAGAAATCGATGGCCTAATTGCCGAGGCTGGTTGCCGAGCTACTGAAGATGCTGAAATAAAAATAAAAGGAAGAAGGTTAGCACAGGCTTCCGGAAGTTTTATTTATCTTGCCTTGCACAAACCTGCCGGCTATACCTGCACCAGTGCTCAATTTAAAGATGAAAAAAATATTTTTTCTTTGGTGCCATTCAAAGAAAAACTTTTTCCGATTGGTCGATTAGACAAAGATAGTCGCGGATTATTAATACTCACTAATGATGGCGACCTTGCTCAACATTTAAGCCATCCGCGCTATCAGCACGAAAAAACTTATCGAGTTAATTTGGCTAGCCCGAAAAATGTTGAATGGAGTCCGCGCGACATGGCAATGATTGAAAATGAGTTACTGGCTGGCGTAACTGTGCCAGAAGAAACTCGCCCGATGAAAGCAGTAAAAATTAAATATTTACAAAACGGTATATTTGTCATAACCTTAAACGAAGGTCGCAAAAGACAAATCCGCCGAATGTTTGAAGCCCTTGGCTATGCAGTAAAGGATTTACTTCGCATAAATTTGGCCGGTATCGATCTTGGTTCTTTAGCCGAAGGAAAATGGCGTCCACTAAGAGAAGAAGAAATTAAAAGACTAAAAAAATAAACGTCCACAAGGACGATTGGAGAGATGGCTGAGTGGTCGAAAGCGCCGCACTCGAAATGCGG
>CAZCFX010000049.1:0-2762 GCA_964498085.1 uncultured Gammaproteobacteria bacterium | reverse complement strand
TCTTGATTTTGAATTGGCTTGGTTTTCCAAATTCATATTCTGACTGGTTCGCAAAACAATATTTTTGGCAACCTCCAAAGCTCTTTCATTAACCATTTTTTCTAAACTTTTGTTTGGCGCGGAAAAACCATAAGTCAGTTTCAAGCCAAAGGCTTTCGCGGCTTCATTTAAATTATTCAAGGAAATCGCTCCGTCTGCTTCTCGTCGCTCCAAATCTTTTATCCCCTGTTTTGTAATTCCCATCTTTTTCCCTAACTGTTCCATCGACATTCCCAAGGCCGTTCGAGTAGCATAAACCCAACCACAAGCCGGGCTTGCCGGTTCTAGTTTATCAAAAGCTTTAATTTTCTTATTTAATTGCTCTAACTGAAGTTTTCTTTTCAAATTTTTCATAAAGTTATTACTTTACAAAATAAGTATAAAAATAAAGTTATTACTTTATTTTTTTAAACTATATTAGCTATTTATTTATCTAATATAAGTCAATAGTATTATAAACTAAATAAATAAAATTGTCAATTAAAAAAACAAAGCTTACAAAGTATAGGATGAACTATAAAAATTTTTTTGATTGTAGCCGAAATCTTGCAACAAAAAATATAGGCTATATCAATATTTTTATTAATATAAGCGAATATTTACAGCTTGATTGGTCTAATTATTAGTCTAGTTTAAGACCAGTTTATTGGTCTAATTATTGGTCTAATTTTATTCAATCACAATTCTAGCATCCAGAACTTTAACCCCTTTGCCATTTTCCAAAGCCAGCAAAGGATTGATGTCCAATTCTTTGATTTCCGGGAAGTCCTTCAAGAGTTTGGCCAAGCGCAATACGGCATCCACAACTGCTTCAATGTCTACAGCCTTAGCCCCGCGAACCCCGCTGAGCATTTTTTTGGATTTCAAAGAGTTGAGCATCGCCAACACATCTTCCCTATTCAAAGGATTCAAGCCAAAGGCGACATCTTTCAAAACTTCCACAAAAATTCCTCCCAAACCAACCATAATTAAGTTGCCAAAAGAAGCATCCTTGCTGCTGCCCAAAATTAATTCCACGCCCGGATCAGTGACCATTTCCACCATTAACACGCCTTCTAATTTTGCTTCCGGTTTTTTGACAGCAATCGCGGTCATCATTTCATCAAACTTGTCACCCGCTTCTTCTGGCAAAACATTCAACATGATTCCGCCAACATCGCTTTTGTGCAGAATATCTTGGGAAACAATTTTCATGACCATTTTTACGCCCATTTCTTTGGCAATCGCTTCCGCTTCGGCTCGATTGCTAGCAATTCGGCTTTGCAAAATTGGCAGACCATAAGCTTCCATAATCGCTAAAGCTCTCGCTTCCGGAAAAGAAAGAACACCAGCCGCTCGTGATTCATTAAATATTTTTGCCACTAATTCTTTGTTAACGTCCTTTATTTCCTTCCCTTCTTTAATTGTTCGAGAAGAGTGTTCAAAAAAAGTATTCAAGATACTCAAAGACTTCACCGCCTCTTCCGGAAAAGCAAAAGCTGCCACCCCGGCGTCTTTGAAAATCTTAATTCCCGGCGCAACTAATTCTTCGCCCATAAAAACTGCCGCTACTGGCTTGCCAAATTTTTTTTTGGCTGTCACCAAAGCTTCGGCAGTGGCTTCAATTTCGGTCATCGCCTGAGGAGTGAGAATCAAGAGAACGGAATCAACATTCTTGTCTTTCAAGACAATTTCCAAAGAAGCTTGGTAACGATCTGCCATCGCATCACCAATTAAATCAATTGGATTATGAATATTAGCAGCCGCTGGTAAAACCTCGCTTAATTTCTTTTTGCTTTCCTCAGAAAGCACTGCTGGTGATAAAGAATTTTCACTAGCCGCGTCAATTGCCAAAACTCCTGGACCACCAGCATTAGTGATGATGGCTAAATTCTTGGCACTTTGAATGGAATTGTTATTAAAAATTCTAATGTAATTAAATAATTCACTAGTGTTGTAAGCGCGAATAATACCGCTCTGTCTGAATAAAGCTTCATAAGCCGCATCGTTTCCGGCTAAAGCACCAGTGTGAGAAGCAGAGGCACCAGCACCGGCGCTAGTGCGGCCGGATTTCAAAATAATAATTGGTTTGGCTTTTTTGCCGGTGGTAATTTTTTTCGCTGCCGCCATCAAAGCTTCGGCATCGCTCAACTGTTCAACATACATCGCAATCACCTTGGTTTCTTCGTCTTCGGCTAAATAATTCAAAATGGCAGTTTCGTTAATAATTGTTTTGTTGCCAACACTCATGAATTTTGAGAAACCAATTCCCATTTCTTTGGCACAATCAAGAATAGCGGTACATAAAGCACCGCTTTGAGAGATAAAAGCCAATTCCCCTTTTGGCGGCATGATAGCAGCAAAAGAAGCATTGAGTTGCACAGCAGGATTAATAATTCCCAAACAATTCGGACCAATCAAAGTGATGTCATATTTTTCACAAATATCTTTTACTTGGTTTTCTAATTCAATATTACCTGTCTCTTTGAAACCAGCGGAAATAATAATTACTCCTTTGATTCCCAAAGCGCCGCCTTCTTCCATCACTTGCGGCACAATCGCGGCCGGCACCACGACAATCATCAAATCAACTTTTTTACCAATAGCAGTTAAAGAAGGATAGCAAGGCAAGCCATAAATTTCAGTGGCTTTTGGATTGACCGGAAAAATTTCACCAGCAAAAGTTCCTGCCAAATTTTTGACAATTTCGTTGCCGACACTTTTTTCTTTGGTCGAAGCGCCAA
>CAZCFX010000048.1:0-2932 GCA_964498085.1 uncultured Gammaproteobacteria bacterium | reverse complement strand
GGCAAACTTCACCAGTTGGCTTTCCCCAATAAGCATTTTTGCAATCAGGGTAAGCAGAGCAAGCATAAAATATTCCTTTGCGGCTGAATTTCTTAACAATTTTTCCAGTATTGCAAGCTGGACAAGTAACAGCGCTATCATCAACAATACTTTTGATGTTTTTGCATTTTGGATAACCTGAGCAAGCCAAAAATGGTCCAAACTTTCCATTCTTTACCACCATATCAGAACCGCACTTTTCACATTTTTCGCCAGCGAATTTTTTTTCTAAAGCTTCCAGGTTGGCGTTTGGCTTTTTTTCTCCAGCATCATCTCCTGATTGTTGGTTATTTCCACCACCCAAGGATTTGATGTTTTTGCAATCCGGAAAACCGGAGCAAGCAAGAAATTTTCCGTAGCGGCCGGTTTTGACAATCATTGGCGAGCCGCATTTGTCGCAAATTTCTTGGCTGGTTTCTTCTGGCATAATATCTTTTTTATTAATTTCTTTATATTTATTTTCTAAATTTTCATGAAAGTCATGATAGAATTCGCCAATTACCGGTTGCCATTCTTTTTTGCCTTCAGCAATATCATCCAAATTATTTTCCATGCCAGCAGTAAAAGCGTAATCAACAATTTTTGGAAAATGAGCAACTAGCAAATCATTAACCACAAAAGCGATGTCGGTTGGGAAAAGCTTTTTGTGATCATCTCGATTAACATAATTTCGAACAATAATTGTATTAATTGTCGGGGCGTAAGTAGAAGGACGACCAATGCCATGTTTTTCCAATTCTTTAACCAAGCCAGCATCGGAATATCTGGCTGGACCTTTGGTGAAGTGCTGACTCTTAATGGTGTCTAACAAGGTTAAGGTTTCACCTTCTTTGACACTTGGTAATTCTTGTTCTTCAGTTTTTTCTGGATAAATTTTTAGATAACCATCAAAAGAAACAATTTGTCCGGTGCTGCGGAAAGTATAATCACTAGCTTTTTCATCTTTGGTTTTTAAATCAATGGCGGTAGCAGCAATTTGGGCATCGGTTGATTGACAAGCAAGTGCTCTTTGCCAAATCAGACGATAAAGACGATATTCAGAAGAATCAAATTTGTCTTTTAGACTTTCTGGTGTTCTGGAAACTTCTGTTGGTCTAACTGCTTCGTGGGCTTCTTGAGCATTTTTGCTTTTGTTTTTATATTTTCTGGCTTCTTTTGGTAAATATTCTTGACCATATTCCTGAATCAAATATTCACGAGCTTCGTTCAGAAATTTTTCCGATAAATTTAAGGAGTCAGTTCTCATGTAGGTGATGAATCCTTGCTCGTAAAGTTTCTGGGCAACAGTCATAGTTTGTTTGGCACTAAAACCAAGGTGGCGGTTAGCACTTTGTTGGAGGGTGGAAGTAGTGAATGGTGCTGCTGGTGATTTTTTGCTTGCCTTCTTTTCAATTCCAGAAATAAACCAGGAAGCATTTTTTACTTTTTCTTCAATTTCGCCAGAAATTTTTTCATCAATACTTAATTTATCAAAAGCTTTGTTTTTGATTTTAAATAAACTTGCTTCAAATTCTTGTTCTTTGTCTTCTGGGCTTACTTTGAGAGCTAAACTCCAATATTCGGAAGAAATAAATTTTTGTATTTCTCTTTCTCTTTCAACGATTAATCTAATTGCGACGCTTTGTACTCTACCAGCAGATAATCCTTTAGCAACTTTTTTCCAAAGAAAAGGAGATAGTTCATAACCAACAAGACGATCCAGAATTCTACGAGCTTGTTGAGCATCAACCATTTCCAAATCTAACTCTCTTGGGTGAGCTAAAGCTTCCAAGATGGCTGATTTAGTAATTTCATGAAAAGCGATACGGCTACTTTGATCACTTTTTAATTTTAGGGCTTCCTTGAGATGCCAAGCGATTGCTTCTCCTTCACGGTCTTCATCGCTTGCCAGAATAACCTCGTCGCTTTTGGCGGCTAAGGTTTTTAGTTTGGTAACGATTTTTCTGGATTTCATCGGGATGACGTATTTTGGGGTGAAGCCATTTTCAATATCAATTCCCATTTCTTTTTGCGGTAAGTCTCGAATGTGTCCAAAAGAAGATTCTACAAAAAAATCCTTTCCCAAGAATTTGGCAATCGTTTTGGCTTTGGTTGGAGATTCAACAATAATTAGCTTCATAGTTTTTGAGATAATAATATTTGTCCATTGCCGTTTCTTGAGATAATTCCAGACAATTCCAATATTGTTAGTGTACTATGTACGCACGGGGTGTCAAGTTGGCAATTTTCAATTATCTCGTCAATATTAGCTATTTTATTCAATAATAAAAGAGATTTTATGATTTTTAAACCATTCTCTCCGGCAATTTTTTCAAGACTTTTGTAGTTTTCTGTTTTTTGATTTTTTGAATTTAATGCCTTAATTCCCAAACAGCGATAAATATCAGAGGCATTACTAACAACGTCTACGTGGTCCTTGAGGAGCTTATTGGTGCCGATACTTAATTTGCTATAAATTGATCCGGGCACCGCCATAACCACTCTATCAGCTTCTCTGGCGTATTCAGCGGTTTTCTTGGCTCCAGATTTATGGCCAGCTTCAATAACCAAAGTGCCAAGGCATAAACCGGCAATAATTCGATTGCGACGGGGAAAATTACTTTTTCTAACTAAAGAGTGGGGCGGAAATTCAGAAGCAATAAAACCACCATCGGCAATTATTTTTTTGGCTAGCCAATAATTTTCTGCCGGACAAGAAATATAATCTTTCTCTATTGGACCGCCAAGAACTGCTCCGGTTTTTATACCCATTTCAATCGCTTTTTGGTGAGCATGAGCATCTGTTCCATAAGCTAGTCCACTAACAATTAAAAAACGATTATCCAATCCACTAATCAGATCTTTGGTTGCTTGCTGGCCATAAGCGCTAGTTAATCTGGAACCAACAATTGCT
>CAZCFX010000047.1:0-3064 GCA_964498085.1 uncultured Gammaproteobacteria bacterium | reverse complement strand
ATTAGTATTTGGGCAATGTTCCGCACGATGGTAACTAATGTTATTTATAACCGTAGTGCCGGTGGTTCAACTCTAACTCAGCAATTAGTAAAAAATGCTATTTTAACTAATGAGAAAAGTATCCCGAGAAAAATAAAAGAAATAATTCTCGCTCAAAGAATCGAAAAGAAATTTTCCAAAGATGAAATTCTGCAAATGTATCTCAATGAAATTCCTTATGGCTCCAATGCTTATGGTGTTGAAGCAGCTAGCCAAAAATATTTTGGTAAAAAAATCAGTGAAGTTTCCTTAGCGGAAGCCGCTACTCTGGCCGCCTTACCACAAGCACCAAGTCGTTATTCACCATATGGTTCTCATAAAGATTTACTTTTAGGAAGAAAAGATTATGTTTTAGAGGTGATGACTGAACAAGGATATATTAGTGAAGAAGAAAGAGATCAAGCAAAAAAAGAAGAAATAAAATTTCAAAAACCAGAAGCCAATATTACTGCTCCTCATTTTGTGATGCACATCAAAGATATTTTGGCTGAAAAATATGGAGAAAAAGTAATGGAACAAGGTGGTTTGAAAGTTTACACCACTCTTGATTATGACAAACAAAAAGCAGCCGAAGAAATTGTTTCCGAAAAAACCAAAAATTATCCAGAAAAATATAATGCCAACAATGCCTCACTAGTTGCCATCGATCCAAAAACCGGAGAAGTATTAGTGATGGTTGGTTCACGAGATTATTTTGATAATTCGATTGATGGACAAGTAAATATCGCGACCAGTTTACGTCAACCTGGTTCATCTCTAAAACCTTTGGTTTATGCAACCTTGTTCGAAAAAGGTTATACCCCAGATACGGTTTTATATGATGTAAATACTAATTTTTCTAACGACCCAGGCAAACCATACGAACCAAAAAATTATAATCTTCAAGAAAATGGTCCAGTTAGTATTAGAAAAGCCCTGGCTGGTTCCTTAAATATTGCCGCCGTAAAAGCTCTTTATTTGGCAGACGTAAAAACTGTCACCAAGAATGCTGCCGATCTCGGCTACACTACTCTCAATAATCCAGATCGTTATGGATTATCATTGGTTTTGGGTGGCGGAGAAGTAAAACTCCTAGAACACACCAATGCTTATAGTGCTTTTGCAACTGAAGGAAAAGTTTCTGAAATTTTAACCATCCTAAAAATTGAAGATAAAGACGGAAAAATTTTAGAAGAAAATAAAATAAAAACTCGAGACACAGTCATTTCCCCACAAACTGCCAGAATGATTAATAGTATTCTTTCCGATAATGCTGCCCGCTCCTTTGTTTTTTCTGCCTCAAATTATCTTAACCTTGGTGAACGTCCAGCAGCAGCAAAAACTGGTACCACTAACGATTTCCATGACGCTTGGACAATTGGCTATACTCCTTCATTAGTTGCTGGTGTTTGGGTTGGTAATAATGACAACGCAAAAATGAAAGCTGGTTCTGATGGTAGTATTTTAGCCGCTCCAATTTGGCATGACTTTATGAAAGTAGCCCTAAAAGATTATTCTGTTGAAAATTTTACTCCTTATGAAAACAAAAAAACCGGTAAAGCAATAATTGATGGTGATGTTTTTTCCGCCAATGTTTTAAAGATTGATAAATTCTCTGGATTATTAGCTAGCAGTTCTACTCCACCAGAACTAATTGAAGAAAAAGTTTTTGGCACCCCACATTGTATTCTTCACTATGTAAACAGAGAAGATCCGCTTGGACCAAGTCCAGAAAATCCAAACAATGATCCTTTATACAAAAATTGGGAAGAAGGTGTACAAACTTGGTTTAAAAAAAATAGCAAAGCCACAACCACCACCGAAGCAGCTCCAACCGAGTATGACAACGTTCACACAGAAGCCAATAAACCACTTCTAAACATTATTTCACCAACAAATGGACAAACTATTAACGGGACCGAAATCAACGCTCAAATCAACGCCAGTGCCCCACGAGGAATTTCAGTTGTTGAATATTCATTAAATAACGGAAATTATATTTCTGTTGATCAAAGCTTAAATTTCCCAATTAATATTTCCACCTTAAATGATGGTTATCATAAAATAAATTTCAAAGTCTGTGATGATGTTCTAAATTGTGTTTCCACTTCCACCGACTTTAATTTAGTAAAATAAAAATCAAATAAAAAAAGCGCTGCCAAATCGACAGTGCTTTTTTTATTTTTATTCTATTGCCTAATTGGCATCACGATGTAAAAATAATTTTCTTCTTTGATTGGTGATAACATACAAGGAGAATTATCACTAATTACTTTTAGATTTATTTGATCATCACTAATATTATTTAGACCGTCTAATAAATATCTAAAATTAACAATAATTTCATTGTCGCTACCATTTTGTTCACAAGGAAGTTCAATTCTACTTTCCCCACTTTGGCCAGAAGAAGAATAAACCACAAGTTTTCCACCCTTAAAAACTAAACCAACATCATTAATTCCACTCTTAGAAAAAATTGCCGCCGCTTTTATGGCTCGGGAAAATTCATTGCGGTTTAAAATAACACTAGTATTGAATTTCTCTGGGACAATCTGGCGATAATCAGGAAAATTTCCATTAATCAAACGAGAAACCAAATCTGTTGAATCTACTGAAAACATAATTTGGTTATCAGAAATAAAAATTTTAACCTGATTAATATTTTCTTCCGCGGAATCACCATCTGAAAAATTAGATATAATTCTTAAGAATTCCTGAATGGTTTTTGCTGGAACAATAAATTTTTGATTTTCAATCGCTTCACCTTGCCAATTAATATTTATTTCTTTTTCTGCTAAACGATAACTATCTGTGGAAGCGAGAACCAAACGTGAACCAAAAAAATTAAACAACACACCAGATAATTCAATTCTGTTTTCATTATTGGAAACTGAAAAAATAACTTGAGAAAGAGCACGCTTCAAATCATCTATTTCACAGATACAATAATTTTCTCCAGATAAAGTTGGGATTAAAGGAAATTCTTTTGCGCTTTCTCCTTTTATTTTTGTTTTATAATTATCACATTCTATTTTTAATTCTTCAT
>CAZCFX010000046.1:0-3279 GCA_964498085.1 uncultured Gammaproteobacteria bacterium | reverse complement strand
CACCCAATAAATTAAAAGCTTCAATCACCAAATCAATTCTTTTGTATGGCACCAAACGGCAACCAGCCAAAAAATAAGCTTCATTTTCTTCCGGCATTTTTTCGGCAATTGAAAACTTGGTGGTTTCTACCGGCGGATAAATAACTTGGCTTTCGCGTCGATAATATTTCTTGATTCTGCCGGATACCATTTGGGAATTAGCAATAAAGTGATCAACGCGCTGAGCAGCATTATAATCCCAAATTCGCAGACGGTTTAGAACCATGGCGATTATTTTTTTGAAATATTTATTGAACTTTAATTCGTTCAAATATTGATGAGCATCACTCCAAAGATAACGGGTTGGGGTGTGGCAATAACAGATATGCAAAGTGTCTGGCAAAGTAATTACCCCCTTGGCAAAAGAACTGGTATCAGAAATAACTAAATCAAATTCACGCAAATCAAAAAATTCCACCGCCATTGGCATAAATTGCAAATACCAACGATAGTGGCGAACACCACCTGGCAGACGTTGAATCACTGAAGCGTCAATCTGATGATTCTTCAGGTGGTTAATATTTTTCTTGTCGTAAAGCAAAGTGTAAATTTTTGCTTCGGGAAACATCTCCGCAAAAACGGCCAGTACTTTTTCAGCACCGCCGTCTTGGGCAAGATGGTCATGGATGAGCGCGACTTTCATAGTTTATTTTATTCCGCTTCACGATGCTTCAAAACAGCAAGCGGAGTCTTAAAAAGAATAGTAAAATCAAGAAGAATGGACCAATTTTCAATATAAAAGACATCTAATTTTACTTCTTCTTCAAACAACAAATCACTGCGTCCAGAAATCTGCGCCATGCCAGTAATGCCTGGTTTGATGGTTAAAGATTTGCGGTGATGATGTTCATATTTTGCTACTTCTTCCGGCAAATGTGGGCGAGGACCAACCAAACTCATGCGGCCAATAAAAACCAAAAATAATTCTGGTAATTCATCTAATGACCAGCGACGAATAATTTTACCAACTCTGGTAACTCGCGGATCGTTTTGTATTTTAACCATTGGACCATCAGAGCGCAAATTGCGATCAGCTAGTTCTTTGTAGCGCATACTATCTGAATCCGGAATCATCGAACGGAATTTGAAATAATTAAAAGGCTTTCCTCCTTCACCAACACGAGTAACCCGAGAACCATCATCGCGACGAGAAAAGAAAACTGGTCCACGACTATCAAGTTTGATGGCGATGGTTACTAGTAAAAGAATCGGTGAAAAAATAATAATTAACAAACCTGAACCAATCACATCCATAATTCTTTTAACAATTCTACCCCAACCCTCCAAAGTTGTGCGTTTTACTTCTACTACTGGGACACCAGCGATATCGCTAACTTCGTTGCGCAAAACTTTGATGCCCAATAAATCAGCAACATATTTGAAAGTAATATGGTTTTCGTTGGCAAAATCATAAAGACGAACCAATTCCGCCTTGCTGAGGTTTGGATCACACTGAATTATTTCATCAACTCGATTGCCAGCAATAAATTCACTTATTTCCTGGGCAGTTTCCAAAGAAAAATCTCGAATACGTTTTACTACTTCGTAACCAAAATGACGATGGGCAGAAAATTCGTGAACAAAATTATCCGCGGTTTTTCCGTTGCCGACAATTAATACTTTTTTAATTCCCCAACCAAAAATAAAAGATTTTCTTTGCAAAAATCTAATTACAATATGGGCAAAGCTAACATAAATAATAGTTAAAAACCAAGTCGCGAGAACAATAAAACGAGAATCAAAAAGTTCACGACGGAAAAAAATAAAAATAGCAATCAAAGCGAAGCTAGTAGAAGAAGCTAAAAATATTCTTGCCAATTCTCTGGCAATTTTGCCGGCGGAAGTGATGCGATAGATACCGGAGAAAGCCAAAACAATCACCCACAAAAAAGAAACAGTTAAAACAAGTTCCAAATAATAGTTAAAAGGCAGATTAAAAATGACTGGACGAACTTCACTCATCGCGCCACTAAAACGCAAGGAGTAAGCGCTGATAGCTGCCAAGACAATCATTAAATAATCAATCGGGATAAGAATAAATGGAAAAAACAATTCTGGTTTTTTAATTTTCATAATGAAATTTTATTAAATGTTAGTTTCGGGCAAGCTGTAAGCCGGATTCTGTCAACGAGGACGAACCTCATCAGACGGTTATTTATCTAGCCCAGCAATTACTTGCTAGGTCAAGCGAGCTACTTTTTTTCCAAAAATAAAATAATGGAATTTGCTCTTGCTTCAGATAGGGTTTACCGCGGCACGCCGTCACCGGCGGCCGAAGCCCGTAGTCATTTTATTGACACCGAGCAACTTTTCACCTTTTATCCGCATATACAGCAGATTAGTATTGTCTCTGTGGCACTTTCCCTAAGGTTTCCCTTGGTGGACGTTATCCACTATCCCTAGCGAAGTCCGGACTTTCCTCACCAAAACAGAGTTTGGCGCAACCGTCCGCCTGCCCTTCTAACGCCCTAATCATACAAGAAAAGTGAAAAAAAAGCAAATTTTTAACAAAAAAACCCCGTAAAAACGGGGTTTTCTAAAATTAGAGGCTAATTTGAGGTTTGCCAGCTTGGAACAGTTCCCTGGCCTTTTCTTGGGAGATTGTGCCCTCCCAAAGACCAAAGTCACTTAGTTGAAAGGGGTAATTGTCCGCCTTAATTATTATTTCTTTAACCGGTTTTCTTAACCAAATTGCTGGTTTGGAAATAACTTGTTCACCATCAATATACCAATTAACTCTTAAATCTCGCGAATCATAAGCCAAAACAAAATGATGCCAGAGATCATCCTGAGGAATAAATGGATCATTAGTGCCAAGAAGACTATCAAAGAAAGGAGTTGGCCCAAAAGTCCAAGTGGAATACCACAAAGAAACTTCACTAGTCACCAACCATTCTTCATTATTCAACAAACCCGCTTTTACTCGTCCATCTTCCGGGTAAGAAATATTCCGCCACCAAAATTCATAAGAGATATCTCTTGGAGAAAAATCTTCCGGTAAAATTTGTCTTTTTGGTTGTTTATTCCAATAGAATTTATTGTCCGCTTCCCCAAGATGCCAATGATAAATTTTTTGTGGATTTAATAAGGGGTGATACAAGTCAGCCGTATAAAAAGGATCTCCAGACTGAAAGAAGATAGATAATTCTTCATCGTCGACCGAACGATGCCAAATAGCTAATTCATCAATTAAAATATTTGAACCAGAAAAAGAAAATTCATTTATTACAAATGGCTCAA
>CAZCFX010000045.1:0-3426 GCA_964498085.1 uncultured Gammaproteobacteria bacterium | reverse complement strand
AAAGTGCCGTTTTGAATTAAGATAGTAGCCACTGGACCAGCAGCCTTGTCAACGTTTGATTCTACCACAGTTCCGGCAGCACTAGATTCTGGATTTGCTTTCAGAGAATCTCCCAATTCAGCTTCAGCAACTAAAACTAACATATCTAAAAGATTTTCGATACCGGTTCCTTCTTTGGCGGAGACTGGTACACAAATAGTTTTTCCACCCCAATCTTCCGGAGTGATGTTTAGTTGGGTAGCCAATTCTTGTTTGGTGCGATCAAGGTCAGCTTCTGGTTTATCAATTTTGTTGATAGCGACAATGTAAGGAATTTTTGCCGCTTCAATAATACGAAAAGCTTCGATGGTTTGTAATTTTACACCATCATCAGCTGCCACCACCAAAATTGCAATATCAGCCACTTTTGCCCCACGACTACGCATTGCTGTGAAAGCTTCGTGTCCTGGAGTATCAATAAAAGTTAAAATTTTTTCTTTTCTTACTACTTGATAAGCACCAATATGTTGAGTAATTCCACCGGCTTCACCGGCAACCACGTTTGATTGACGAATAGAATCTAATAATTTTGTTTTCCCGTGATCAACGTGACCCATCACCACAATGACTGGTGGACGATCAACCAAACTAGCCTCGTCTTCTTTTTCCAAAATATCAACTAATTTATTTTTTTCATCCTCAGTTTCTTCGTCACCAGCTTTTGGTTGAACATCTAAAAATAAATCGCCGCCAATAATCATTGCGGTGTCAAAATCAATTTTTTCATTAATGGAGGCAAAAACACCATTTTTCATTAATTCAGCCAATACTTTATTCACTGGCACTTCGGAAATTTCCGCAAAATCACGCACTGAAAGAGCGTGTGGAATATAGACAACCTTTTTTTCGCGTTTGGCCTCTTCTTCTTTTATTTTTTGATTCAAAGCGGCTTTTTTGAGGTCGAGTTGATGCTTTAAAATTGACCAATTTTTGATAATTTTTTTCGCGGTATTGTTATCAACCTTAATTGCCCGCTGACCAATATTAAAACCCATCTGAGGCAGAAGGTCTTTTAGCTCTTGCGGACTAATTCTTAGGGTTCTGGCCAATTCGGTAATATTCATAAAAAAATAATTAATTTAAGTAATTTTCAGATAAGTGTGCTTTAATACTACTTTATTTTTCGATATTCGTCAACCCATTTTTTTTGAAATTACAGCCAATTATTGGACTTTACAAGAACACAGATATCTGCTAAGCTTTGAGTAATTCCCCTTATCTGGGGTTTATAAATAATTTACTGTTTTCGAAATCGCCAAGCGGTTTCCGGAAGGTTGTTTCTCGTTTGAAATAAAATCATTTCTTATTCCCACTGTTTATTGTTAAAAGTATCCCAATGATTAAAAATATAAAAAAATTAAATCAATTTTAAAAGCTCTTTTTGAGCCTGGTTTTTAATCAAAATTTTTTATTTTATCTCTCGAGAATAATCCTCCGTTCGAAATACAGACGCAAATACTATGAATTATCTCATTTCAGCGCTCTGTCTTATCGGCGGTTTTTTTATTGGTTATTTTGTTTATCGTGCCTTAACTAGCAAAAAAGTTGGACACTCCAAAGAAATTGCCGATAAAATTATCAACGAAGCAAAAAGCAAAGAAAAAGAAATCTTATTAAAAGCCCAAGATAAAGCTCTTTCGATTATCAATGAGGCCAAAACCGAAGAAGGAAATCGACGAAAGGAAATTTCCAATCAACAAATTAGACTTGAACAACGAGAAAGTGCTTTTTCTCAAAAATTGTTGGAATTACAAGAAAAACAGCAACAACTTTATGACAAAGTAAACGAAGTTCAAGAAATTAAAGAAAAAATAAAAACCATCAAAGACGAACAGGTAGCAAAATTGGAAGAAGTGGCAAAATTAAAACAAGAAGAAGCCAAAGAAATTCTTTTCAAAAAAATCGAAGAAATTGCCGCTGAAGACTTAAAAGCCCACATTAACAAAATGGAACGAGAAGGTGATGATGTCTTTAATGAAAAAGCAAAAAATATTATGGCTCTCGCCATGCAACGAATGGTTTCTGATTATACTGTTGAATTAACCACCACTACTGTTGATCTACCAAACGACGAAATGAAAGGCAGAATTATTGGTCGCGAAGGAAGAAATATCAAAGCAATTGAACAAGCAGTTGGCGTAGAAATTATTGTTGACGACGCACCAAATGCCATTACCGTTTCCGGATTCTCTCTGATTCGCCGCCATATCGCCAAAAAAACTTTAGACTATTTGATTAAGGATGGACGCATTCATCCAACCAAAATTGAAGACGCCGTAGAAACCGCCAAAAAAGAAATTTCTGTCGATATCAAAAAAGCGGGTGAAGAAGCAATGTATGAAGTTGGCGTAACTGGCTTCGATCCAAAATTAGTTCAAATTCTCGGAAGATTAAAATACCGCACCAGTTATGGCCAAAATTGCTTGCGCCACAGTGTCGAAGTAGCTCATCTTTCCGCGATGTTGGCTGAGGAATTAGGTGCCGATGTCACAATTGCCAAAAAGGGCGGCCTACTCCATGACCTCGGAAAAGCAGTTGATCATGAAGTTCAAGGAAATCACACCGAAATCGGTCGCGACTTGGCCAAAAAATTCAACTTACAACAAGAAGTTATTGACCCAATTGCCACTCACCACGATGACCATCCAGCTTCTTTGATTTCTGTGATCGTCAAAGTTGCTGATGCCATCTCCTCTGCTCGTCCAGGTGCGAGAAGTGGCAGCTTTGAAAATTATGTCCAACGTCTTGAAGAGTTAGAAAAAATTGCTACCTCCTTCGACGGCATCGACAAAGCTTATGCAATTCAAGCTGGTAGAGAAGTTCGCATCTTCGTGAACCCAGAAAAAATTAACGATCTTGAATCTCATAATTTGGCTAGGGATATTGCAAAGAAGGTTGAAAATGAGTTAAAATATCCAGGAGAGATAAAAGTGAATGTTATTAGAGAATCTAGAGTCGTGGAATACGCTCGCTAGACAATCTAAATCAAAAATATGAACAAAGCGCAACTTATCGAAAAGCTCCATCACAAAGTGAACGGGCTTTCAAAAAAGCAAGCTGAAGAGACTATTGAAGTATTCGTTGATACCGTTATTGATGAATTAAAAAATGGCCGCGAACTAACCATCGCCGGCTTTGGTACTTTCTTGTCTCGCATTCGTTATTCTCGTGGTGGGGTAAATCCACAAAAACCTTCTGAGAGAATCACAATTCCAGAAGTACGCGTTGCTAAATTCAAAACTGGTTATCACCTAAAACAAGTTCTGAAAGGCAAAAGAGAAGCTTAAAAATCAATGAAAGGGAATAACCGAAACTAGCCTTGAAAAAGGTTGGTTTCGGTTGATAGCGCCCGTAGCTCAACGGATAGAGTGCTTGGCTTCGGACCAA
>CAZCFX010000044.1:0-3486 GCA_964498085.1 uncultured Gammaproteobacteria bacterium | reverse complement strand
GATTGGGCAGTTTTTGAATCAGCCTATCTTTTGCCGGATCGCGCCCATAATTTAATTTTAGATTTGCTTCTTTGTTTTGGTATTGTTGGCTTGTTGGTGTGGTTAAATTGGTATTATTCTATTTTTTCTCGTCTTTTTTCTTTAACCAAAAAATCAGAAAACCTTCCTTTGGCCTTGGCACTTACTTTGGTGACTTCTTCTTATTTAATTTCTTTGTTGTTTAGTTTTTCCGTGGCAACAACGGCCATTTATTTCTTTCTTTTGTTTAGTATTATTTTAAGTTTTTCGGCTTCGGTTCAAGAAATAAAAATCAAAAAATTAAACATTATTCCTTTATTTGGTTGTTTAATAATAACTGGCGGTTTGTTGGTTTTTACCACTCGCACCATGATTGCTGATTATTATTTCTTTTATTTTAATCAAGCTTGGAATATTCAGAAATATGATAATTCTTTCAAGATGAGAGAAAATATTCTTGATTTGAAAATTGCCGATAAACAATATCGCAGTTTGATGTTGATGAGAATGACCAATTTTCAGGAACCTGTTCAGGATCAAGAAGCTATCAAAAAAATAAAAGAAATCTCAGAAAAAGATAAACAACTTTTTAATGAAAATTTATTTTTTGATCTAGAAAGTTTATTAGCAATTGAAGTTTTTCAAAAAAATTTCTCACAAGCTGAAGAATATAGTAATAAACTTCTTTCTCTTTCTCCTCTTTATCCAAAAACTTATTATCTTTCTGGTTTAGTAAAATTTCAAGAAGGAAAATATGATGATGCGCGAGCTTTTTTTGGTCAGAATCTCACTTTATTACCAGATTCATTGGATTATCGTTTGAATGAGAAACATAAAAAAGAATTACAGATGGTAAAAAGTGAAGTATTTTTTGCAGCTGGGGCGACTCATGAGAATGAAAAGAATTGGCGTAATGCTTCTAGTTATTATGGTTTGGCTTTTTTAAGCAATGAAAATAATTTAGCTGCTCTGACACGAATTGCTTTTTGCTTTAATCAACTGGGAGAGACTGATCGCGCGGCAGCCATTCAGGAGATGTTAGATAATTTATTAAAAAAATAATTACTTTTTATGTATTATTTATTTGGCTTTTATTTTTTTATTCTTGGTGCAGTTTTTGGCAGTTTTTTAAGTTGCTTGGCTTGGCGTCTATATTCAGAAAAAAGTGTTTGGCCAGCTTCTCGTTGTGATTCTTGTGGTAGAAAATTATTTTGGTTCGAAAATGTGCCAGTATTAAGTTATCTATTATTAAAAGGAAGATGTTCTTCTTGTCGTAAAAAAATTAATTGGCAATACTTTGCCGCTGAACTTTTTGGCGGACTTCTTTTTGCTGGAGCCTTTTTTGTTGCTTTTCAAAACACTCGATATTTTTCTGAAATTTTTCCATCAAGCAGTGAATGGTTGTTATTAGCTTTTAATCTGTTAGCTTTGGCAGTTTTGCTGTTTGTGATGATTTATGATGGGCGTTATTATCTTGTTTCTTTACCTTTTGTTTTAATTGCTTGCGGAGTTTTTTATATTTTTGCTTTATTTCTGGGGATTCAATGGTTTTGGCCTTTAATTTCGGCGGCAATTGGTGCTTCTTTTTTCTTGATTCAATATCTCATCACAAAAAAAAGGGGAATTGGTGAAGGGGATATTTATCTGGGTCTTCTGTTAGGTTTTATTTTTCCCGTGCCAGCTAGTTTATTTTTATTAGCAGCAATTTTGATTTCTTACCTGATTGGTGCTTTATTTGGCTTATTTTTAATAGCTATTGGTAAGAAAAAATTAGGCAGCACCCTCCCCCTTGGTCTTTTTTTGGCTTTGGGTGGAATGTTGACCATTCTTTTTGGTTCTAACCTTATTTCTTGGTATCTGGGCTGGTTGTAGAATTTATAGAAATTTACTATAATATAAATATTAAATAGTCATAAGGCTGAAAAAAATGAGCCTTAGTTTCTAATCTCTTATGAAGGACAATATTATTGCTGGTTTGGACATCGGATCAACCGAAATTCGTCTAGTAATCGGCCAAAAAATTAATGGTTTGGCTGGTGAAGAACTTCAAATAATCGGTGCGGTTTCCACACCAACTTCTGGCGTCAATCGAGGAGTGGTTAACAGTATTGAAGAAACCACCTCCTCTATTTCGGCTTGCTTGGAAAAAGCAGAGCGCTTGGTTGGTGTGCCCATCAACTCAGTTTCGGTTTCTATCAATGACCCATACATCAAATGTGAAAGAAGCAAAGGAGTAGTTGCGGTTAGCAAGAGTGATGGTGAAATTAGTGAACATGACGTTGAAAGAGCCATTGAAGCTGCTCGTTCCATGGCTGTGCCAGTAAACTACGAAATTCTTCATGTGATGCCAATCAAATTCGCGGTCGATAGTCAGGAAGATATCAAAGACCCAATCGGCATGAGTGGAATTCGTTTGGAGGTAGAAATTTTGATTATTCAAGGCTTGGGAAGTCAATTGAAAAACCTCACCAAAGCGATTCATCGCACTGGCTTAGAGATTGAAGACCTGGTAGTTTCTCCTTTGGCAGCGGCTGAGGCAGTTTTGAGTAGCAAGCAAAAAGAATTAGGAGTAGTTTTAGTGAATCTTGGTTCTTCCACTACTTCTTTGGCTGTTTATGAAGAAAGAAATTTGATTCACACTGCAATTTTGCCAATCGGTGCCGAGCACATCACTGCTGATGTTGCTCTTGGTTTGCGTTGTCCAATTAATTTGGCCGAAAGAATCAAATGTGAATATGGCAGCACCTTACGTGAAGGAGCCCATCAAGATGAAGAAATCGATGTTCGCGATTTAGTAAAAGAAGAAGAAGTTAATGATGATATTGAAACTGTTTCCAGAAAATATATCGCCCAAATTATTGATGCTCGCGTTGAAGAAATTTTTGAAAAAATCGATAATGAACTGAAAAAAATCGATCGTTCCGGTATGTTGCCAGCGGGAATTGTTTTTGTTGGCGGCGGTGCTTATTTGGACAACATTGTTGAAAGTGCTAAAAAGAAATTGCGCTTACCGGCTTGCATTGGTAGTGCCAGAAATGTTAAAACTGTTATTGATAAAGTTTCTCAACCAGAATTCCTTACCGCCCTTGGTTTGGTGGTTTGGTCCGGGAAAGGAGAATTCGGACCAAGTAATAACAAGAATTTCAAAAATAACTTTGATAATTTTTTTGGAAAAGCACGTGGTATGTTCCAAAAAATAATGCCAAAATAAAAAATAATTAATATATCTATGGCTGAAGTAAAACCAGAAATTGAAACTTTCGCAAAAATTAAAGTAGTCGGTGTCGGAGGCGGAGGCGGCAGCGCAATTAACCGAATGATTGAGAATGGCATCAAAGGAGTTGAATTTGTTGCCGTAAACACCGATATTCAGGCTCTTCATTACAACAAAGCTAGTGAAAAAATTCACATTGGAAAAACAGTAACCCGTGGTTTGGGTGCAGGAATGAATCCTGAACTTGGCAAGGC
>CAZCFX010000043.1:0-3590 GCA_964498085.1 uncultured Gammaproteobacteria bacterium | reverse complement strand
ATTATATGAAATTATCATTACAATGGTTGAGTGACTTTGTTAAATTGCCGAAAAATATTACCCCGGAAGATTTATCTGAAAAATTAACCATGCACACAGTAGAAGTTGAAGGGGTTGAGCATCAAGATAAGGCTTTTAATTCAGTAGTTGTTGGAAAAGTTTTGTCAGTAGCTAAACATCCCAATGCCGATCGTTTACGTTTAGCAAAGGTTGATGTCAAAACAGAAGTTTTGGATATTGTTTGTGGTGCCCCAAATTTAGAAGAAGGACAATTGGTGCCAGTAGCTTTAATTGGTGCAATTTTGCCAGGTGGACTGGAAATAAAAGAATCAGAAATTCGCGGCGAAAAATCTTTCGGGATGATTTGTGCTGAAGATGAATTAGGTCTTGGTCACAATCATGATGGTATTATGGTTCTCGAAAAGAAAGCCAAGGCCGGACAAAAATTTTCTGATTATCTTGATTTGGATGATACAATTTTGGAAATTGATAATAAGTCTCTTTCTAATCGCAGTGATTTGTGGGGGCATTATGGTTTGGCGCGCGAAGTTTCAGTTTTTTATGATTTGAAATTTCCTAACTACGAAGATTTTTGCGCTCCGGAATTCGTGGATAATTTTTCAGAAAAATTAAATATCAAAATTGAAGATAAAGATCTTTGCCCATATTATTCTGCTTTAAAGATTACTAATTTGGAAGTTAAGGAATCCCCAGAATGGTTGAAAAATAGATTATTAGCTGTCGGCTTGCGTCCAATAAATAACTTGGTTGATATTACTAATTATGTAATGTTGGAGTTGGGTCAACCTCTTCATGCTTTTTCCGCAGAGAAGGTTGAAAAAATTATTGTCCGACGCGCCAAAAAAGATGAATCAATTGAAACTCTAGACGATAAAGAGCATTCTTTGGATAATGATATTTTGGTGATTGCAGTGAACAATAAACCAGCTGCTGTGGCTGGGGTAATTGGTGGTGGCGAAACTGGAATTCATAATGAAACCAAAGAAGTTATTTTTGAGGCGGCTAATTTTGATGCAGTTTCTATTAGAAAAGCTTCTCAGAAAATCGGTGTTCGTACTGATTCTTCAGTTCGCTTTGAAAAATCATTAGATCCAAATTTTTGTCCGTTAGCACTCAGAAGAGCATTTAAACTTTTGCAAGAAACTTGTCCGGAAGCGGAAGTTTCTGCTTATTTTAAATCCGGAGAAATTGAAATAAAGCAGTCTTCAATTGAATTGGAAATTTCTTGGTTGGACGAAAAAATTGGCGCCGCTTTGGGAGCTGATAAATATTTAACAATTCTTCGCGGTCTTGGTTTTAACGTTGAACAAGAGAAGACAAAACTAAAAGTAACTATTCCAACTTGGCGAGCCGCCAAAGATGTAAAAATTGCTGAAGATTTATTGGAAGAAATTGTGAGAATTTATGGTTATGATAATATTCCGCTTTCTTTGCCAAAAATCACCATGGAAGCACCAAAAATCTTGCCTGAATTGGCTTTTGAAAAATATTTGAAAGACATTTTGGCTGCCAAAAATGCTTTGCATGAAACTTATAATTATTCTTTCGTTGGTGAAAACCAATTAAATAAATTAAAAATCGATCACTCTGGTTATTTGCGTTTGGCTAATCCGATTTCCGTTGAGCACACCATGCTTCGCCAAAGTTTGGCACCAAACTTAATTTTTAATGCTCGTACTAATCAATTCAAATATGAGTCTTTCGGTTTATTTGAAATTGGCAGAGTATTTATGGATATTGTTGGCAGTGACGAACGAGGCGGAAAAAGCTCAGAAAGGCTTCCTTATCAAGAAAAAAATGTTTCTTTTGTTTTGGCTGGTGGTGATGATTTATTTGTTCGCGCCAAGGGAATTGTGGAAAATGTTTTCCAAAATATTTCTTATGGGGAAAAAAATATTTCCTTTCAATCAAGTGAAACTTTCCCGGGATGGGCAAACAAAAAACAGGCGGCAAAAATTATGGTTGCTGGAGAAGAAGTTGGTTTGATTGCAGTTTTGGATAAAGACGTTTCTTTTGGTATCGGCCTGAAAAAAGAAAGCGTAATTGCTGAATTAAAATTTAATGCTTTATTAGAAATTTATTTAGCAAGCAGAGGACATCAATATTTGGAAGCGGCCAAATACCCAGCAATCAAAAGAGACTTGGCTTTTGTAGTTGATGAAGAAATATTATATAATGATCTCAGAGAGACGATTGCAAATTTCAATCCTTTAATTAATTCCGTCGATCTTTTCGATGTCTATCAAGGAAAGAATTTGCCGGAAGGAAAAAAGAGTTTGGCTTTTTCAATTTCCTATCTTTCAAAAGAAAAAACATTAACCGCCGAAGAAATTGATTCCTTGCAAACAGAGCTGTTAGCTTTGTTGGAAGAAAAATTTGGCGCTCAACTTCGTAACTTCTAATTTTATGTTTAGCACTTCTTTAGACATTCTTTATTTAGTCTTGGCGGTCTGTACTTTGTTTCTTACAATTTTTATTTGTGTTGCTCTTTATGAATTCATTGTGAGTATGACCAAAATTAATCGTTTGGCGGGAGCAATTGAAAAAATCGTGGTGAAAGGCGGAGAGTTAATTTCTTTTGTTGAAGAAAAGGTTCATCATGGTTCATCCTTATTTTTGGGGGCAGCGGAAATAATAAAAAATATTTTTTCAACCTTTGTTAAAAAGAAAGAAAAGAAAAAAGAAACAAAGAAGAAAGGAAAGAAATAGGATAAATTTCAAAAAATAACAAAAACTGCCGATTATTGGCAGTTTTTTGTAATAAAAAATTACTTTACAAAAAAAGAGATTTGTTATAACATACAGAGTTAATAGTTATTTAAAAATCAAATTACTTCTGGTCCCGTAAGGATAACGGGGCGATAAAAAAATGAAAAAGTTAATATTATTAATCATGTTATTTTGGTGTTTACCAGTTTTTGCTAGTAACGCCAATACTCCCGTAGTCAGTCAAAATATTATTATCTGGGGTTTTATTTCGATAATAACTTCTATTGTGTTAATTTTTTTATATATAAAATTATATAAAATTAATGAGGCAGTTAGTAATGGCCCCGAAGAAGGTTGGGAAGAAAGAGCAAAAATTTTGCGTCGATGGAGTGATATAAAATCATTTTTTGTTCCTGTTTATTTTTTTATTATTTTAGGAACTTTAATATTTTATCGAAACTCATCTGTTTTTAACGATTGTTATTATTTTATAATTTATTCAACCGTTGTCTTTCTTTTTTATTTTTTATTTTTAATTTTTTATTCCATGGGATCTAAATTTAAAGGATACGAAAGAAAAACCAATTTAATCTTAATTATTATTTTGCCATTTTTAATTATGATTACTATTTCTATTCTTCTTTTGCTCTTAATTTAGAAACAAAAAATCTTATCACAAAAGGCTATCTATTAAATAGATAGCCTTTTCTTTTTTTTTCTAAATTTTATTATTTACTGTTGCTGCATCCTTTGTCTGAACATTTTGGTCCGTCTTTGGTTTCGATGATTAGTGAACCGCAAACTTGGCAAACTTCACCAGTTGGCTTTCCCCAATAAGCATTTTTGCAATCAGGGTAAGC
>CAZCFX010000042.1:0-3682 GCA_964498085.1 uncultured Gammaproteobacteria bacterium | reverse complement strand
TTTTGATATTCCCGAGCCAAACGATCTTTTTGATTTTCATAACCAAAACCCAGCCAAGGACTTTGTTTGATTTGGGAAAGTGAAGCTTGATAAATCTCCAAGCGATAAGCACTGCTGCCACGAGAAAAATCAACCACACTGCGAAAACGACTACTATTAAATAAAATAAAGATTATTAACAAAAAAAGTAAAATTCCCCCAGCCAAAATCCAAACTCTTTTTTTTCTGTCGGCTTTGTTCCTTAAAAAGAAAATAACAAAAAAACCAATTAAAGAAAAAATAAAAGCCAACCAAGCTCCACGACTACCACTAAAAATTAAAGCGCTAATCTGCAATAAGCCAGCTAATAAAAATAAATATTTGATACTCTTTTTGTTTTCTGAAAAAAATAAAAATCCAGCCAAAGGAATGGTTAGAAGTAAAAAAGAGGCCAAAAAGTTTGGCTGAAACAGAGTGGAGGAAGCACGATGAGAAATACTTGCCGGCTCCTGCCAAGAGATGAAATCCAAACCAAAATATTGGCAAATAGCATAAATTGCTACTAGGGTAGCAGAACTAGATGCAGCGATTAAAACCGTTTTGGTTTTTTGTTTTAATTTTTCTTGCCCTTCGGAAACTAAATAAAAACTGAGCAGTAAAGCAAAAATAAAATAGGAAAACCAATTCAGCAAACCATCATTACGATAGTAGGAACCAAAAAATGACTGCTGAGGATTTTGGCTCCAAATAATTGATAAGACCAAGAAAACTATTAACAACAACGAAGGCCAAAGTAATTGGAAATTTTTTAAAAAACCAGGAAGAAAGATTTTTTTCTTTTGCCAAGTTAGAACAATAAACTTTAATAGCAAAAAAATAGCAGCCAAAAATAGACAGATTTGGAACCAAGAAAGTTTGGCAAAATCAAAAATATTATTGGTCTTAAAAAAAAGTGAAAGATATAAAGGAGTGCCAAAAATAAGGGCCAAAATAAAAAAATTGGAAAACTTGGAGAAAATTCCCGACCAAGAAACTTTTTTGAGAAAAGATAAAATCATATGTCTTGATTATAGCATAAATAACGACGAGGATTAAAAAAATGAGAACCAAGATGATTCTCATTTTTTATCTTTCACAATTTGATATTCTAAGCTTTTTTCTTGGTCAATTTCTCCCAGATAACCACTAATGGACTAGCAATAAAGATGGAGCTATAAGTACCAACAAAGACACCGATAGCCAACACTAAAGCAAAATCACGGATACTTTCACCACCGAAGATCAAAACCGCCAATAAGGCCAAAATAACAGAGAATGAAGTATTAATGGAACGGGTTAGAACTTGGTTAACACTAAGATTGATTGTGTCTTCAAAATTCTGACTGGATTTTGGCAGATTTTCTCTGGTACGATCAAAAACAATGATTGTATCGTTAACACTATAACCAAGAACGGTTAAAATAGCAGCGATAAAGGCTGTATTAATCTCCGTACCAGCAAAATGGCCCAAGGCAGCAAATACACCAAGAACGATCAAAACATCGTGAGATAAGGCAATAATTGCCGCTAAACCATACTTCCAAGAGGCAACTGGTTTGGAAACCTTTCGAAAAGCATAAGCAATAAAAGCAATCATCATTAATAATACAATAAAGATGGCATTGAAAGATTTGCTTTTTAATTCTTGACCGATAGAAGGTCCAATGGAATCAAAACGCATCTCCTTGGCAGTACCATTATTTTTCTCAGCCAATTCTGACAAGTTTTTATTGATTGCTTGGTGAACTTCCTGACTACTTTCTTTGAAGCGCAATAAGGTTGTGCCATCGGCAGTTGGTTGAATAACTAGATTGGTAACACCGGTGCCGGCGAGGCTTCCTTCGATTTCACTAATACTTGGTTGATAGTTTGTGAATTTGGTTTCCAATAAACTGCCGCCAGTAAAATCAATACCGAAATTAAGACCCCAAAGGGATAAAGCGGTAATTGAAAGCGCAATTAAGATTCCAGAAACAGAAAGCCAAATTTTGCGATTTTTAATAATATTTAACATCATATATGCTCAAAATTAGTTTTTATGTTTTAAGCCAGAACCAATTAACCATGGTTTCTTTTCTAACCATTTACCAAGAATCAAGGTGAATAAAGTGCGGGAAACAACAATTGCACTAAATAAGGAAACAGCAACACCGATAAATAAAGTGGTACCGAAACCTTGGACAGCAGAAGTACCAAAGAACATCAAGATGAAACAAGTTAAAATAGTGGAAGTGTTGCCATCACGAATAGATGGCCAAGCATGACGATAACCTTCATCAATTGCTAAGGACAAAGATTTTCCAGCACGTAATTCTTCTTTGATACGTTCAAAAATAAGAATGTTAGCATCAACGGCCATTCCGACGGACATAATCAAACCAGCAATACCGGATAAAGTTAAAGTGATTGATTTGGAAGCATAAACAAAAAGTAAAACCCCAATCATCAAGAACAATAAGCCCACGCCGCCATTAAATACTTTGATTTCGTTGAAGGTGTAGAACAGAAGACCA
Source organism: uncultured Gammaproteobacteria bacterium (assembly GCA_964498085.1). Taxonomy (GTDB): domain Bacteria; phylum Patescibacteriota; class Patescibacteriia; order Patescibacteriales; family UBA12465; genus CAINDR01. The sequence continues at coordinate 1,151 of CAZCFX010000042.1, read as the reverse complement.
ATCATCACCGCAATCATGACAAAGGCTAGCCAGACCGGCAGAGTTTTAAAGATAGCCAAAACGGTCAAGCCATAAACTGCCAAAGAGATAACTGCCAACAAGCCAGGAAAACGATAAACCACAATCATAAACAAGGAAACCAACAATAAACCAATTAAACCAGCAATTAAACTATTATCAATTGACTTTGCACCCAAACTAGCTTCAACTGTTTGTTGAGAAATCAAAGAAATTGGTACTGGCAAAGCACCAGAATTCAAACGTTTAACCAAGCCTTTTGCTTCTTCAACGGAAAATCCACCACTAATCATGGCTTTGCCGCCATTAATTTTTTCATCAACGTTTGGAGCGCTAATTACTACACCATCCAAAAGAATTGCTACTGGTTTGCCGATGTTGCGGCCAGTGATGTCACCAAACATTTTTCCTCCTTCATCATTAAATTCTAATGACACATAAGGAGTTCCATCATTTTGGTTAAATTCCAAAACTGATCTTTTTAAATATTTTCCAGTCAATTCAGTGTTAACCCAAGTTCCTTGTGCAGCTGGATCAATAGTGATTTCGCCAGTTGAACTAGCGGAAGTAATTGTTGCTGGAGCACTGCTCAATTCTCTGAATTCCAAAAGAGGAGTTTCGCCAATCATTTTGATTGCTTCGTTAACATCTTTAATGCCAGCTAATTCAACAATGATGCGATATTCTCCACCGGCTGAGTGGTTGATTTGCACCAAAGGTTCACTAACCCCAAATTGATTAACTCTTCTTTCAATAATGTCGCGGGCAGACTCTAAAGCGCTAGTGCGATCGGCCTCTGGAATATTTTGGACATCAGCCAAATAAACCAAATGAGAACCACCTTGAAGATCCAAGCCCAAACTAAAAGGAATTTCTTTAACTTGTGGCAAGGAAATTACCCCATTGGTCTTTTGGGAAAGATTTTTTGCAAAACCATTATAGTTGCCTCCAAGAGCAACTAAACTAACGGTAACCGCAAAGATAGCGATTAAACCTAATACCCACCAAGCCTTGGCTTTGGCAGATAATTTTGAAAACTTTTCAACGATGTTCATAAAAATTCTAATTATTGAAAATATCTTATAACTTCTCAAATCTTGCCACAAAAAAAAACAAAAATCAAGCGAAAAGCC
>CAZCFX010000041.1:0-3904 GCA_964498085.1 uncultured Gammaproteobacteria bacterium | reverse complement strand
CCAGTTTTTAAGCTTTTAATTACTTCTTGTTGAGAATTTAATAAATCAGAATATTCTGAAGAAATAATTTGGGCTTCAATTTTCTTGGCTGGCTCAACCTTGTTTTCACTGCGAGCGTTACGAATGGCAATAATTATTTCTTGAACAATTTTTTGCTGAGCTAGTGCTTCTAAGTCATTTTCTCCAAAACTCTTTGGCCACTGTTTAATCATTAATAAATCATCATTAAATTGAGACCAAATTTCTTCGGTAACATATGGAATGAAAGGATGCCAAAGAACCAAAAGACTCTTCAATAAATAAGAAAGAATCTGATCTTTATTTTTTTCCACTTTGGCAATTTCCAAATACCAATCAGCTAATCTATTCCAAGTAAAATCATAAAGTTCTTCCGCAGCCAAAGAAAAATTTGATTCATCTAATTTTTCTCTAACCAGATTGGCGGTTTTGTTTAGCTCAGAAATAATCCATTTATCCGCAGAAGTCTTGAGCTCTGGAACTTGATTAATATCTTGAGCAGCTGCTTCTTCAGAAAGATCTCCCAAAATAAAACGAGAAATATTCCAAAGTTTGTTGATAAAATTTCTTTTGGATTCTACTCTCTCTTCACTATATTTTGAATCATTTCCCGGTGTACTACCCATTAACAAAGAAAGACGAAGGGCGTCAGCACCATAAACACTAATTACATCCAAAGGATCAATACCATTGCCTTTTGATTTCGACATCTTTTTACCTTTTGCGTCGAGAATTGTGCCGTGCAAATAAACTTGCTCGAAAGGAATCTCGCCAATCGCAAACAAAGACATCATAATCATTCTGGAAACCCAGAGAGTCAAAATTTCATAACCAGTTTCCAATACTTGCGTTGGGTGAAATCTTTTTAAGTCACCAATTTTCTCTCCATTCGAAAAATTTTCTGGCCAACCAAGAGTAGAAAAGGTCCACATTCCGGAAGAAAACCAGGTATCCAAAGTGTCTGCATCTTGAACCCAGTCCTCTCCTAAAGGTTTTTCCTCACCAACAAAAATATCCTCGCCTCGCTTCGCGGTCGAAGCGGGCTCACCTTTATACCAAACTGGAATTTCGTGACCAAACCAAATTTGTCTGGAAATACACCAATCGCGCAGATTGTTCATCCAGTTTTCAAAGCTTTTTCCAAAACGATCAGGCAAAAAAGTAATCTCTTCTTTCTGATAAGTTTCCAAGGCTCTTTCTTTTAAACTCTTACCACCAAACTTTGCCACCGGACGATCTACGCCAACAAACCACTGCTTTGAAGGCAAAGGTTCGATTGGTGAATCACAACGATAACAAGTTGATAAATTATTATTAAAAGTTTCTTCTTTAATCATTAAACCAGCTTCTCGCAAACGAGAAACGATTTTTTCTCTGGCATCCAAAACGCTCAAGCCAGAATAATCTCCAAAACCTTCATAAATTTTTCCGTCTTCATCAATTACTTTGATAATTGGTAAATTTTCTTCAAGAGCCATCTGCCAATCAACCATTGAATGAGCTGGTGTGACTCCCAAAGCGCCAGTGCCAAAATCCATTTCCACTTTTCGATCGGCAATAATTTTTATTTTCAATTCTTGACCACAAAAATTTACAACAAATTCTTGACCAATATATTTTGTGTATCGTTCATCTTTTGGATTGACTGCCACCGCCGTATCTCCCAACTTGGTTTCTGGGCGAGTAGTAGAAATTGCAAAAGGAAAGTCAGCGGAATATTTAAAAGTGTAAAGATTAGCTTCTTGCTCATGATACTCCACTTCGTCGTCCGACAAAGTTGAATGACAACGTGGACACCAATTAACAATTCTTTCGCCACGATAAATCACTCCTTCGTTATACATATCCACGAACATTTTTCTCACTGCTCGTTGTCTTGCTTCATCTAAAGTAAAAGCTAATCGAGACCAATCCAAAGAAGAACCCATTTTTTTGGTCTGATTAAGAATTGTAGTTTGAGTATTATTGACAAAATCCCAAACTTCGGACAAAAACTTCTCCTTTCCAAGATCATGACGCGTTTTTCCGGTGGCAGTAAAGATCCTTTTCTCAACCACGTTCTGAGTAGCAATAGCAGCGTGGTCAGTTCCTGGTAGCCACAAGGCCCGATAACCATTCATGCGACGATATCTCACCATCAAATCTTCCAAAGCCAACATTGCCGAATGCCCAATGTGCAATTTTGCTGTAATATTAGGTGGAGGAAGGATAATTGTATAATTTTCAGAATCAACAGGTAAATTCAAATTATCAGGATTAAAAAATCCAGAATCTTCCCATTTTTTATAAATTTTGTCCTCACACTCTTGAGGACTATATACTTTTTCCATTTCTTTTTTCATACCTTTAAAATTACCAAAAAAAACCCTAATAGTCAACAAAAAAACCAATAAAAATCAAGGTTATTTATTTTAGTTTTTCTTGACTTGCCCCACTATTAAAGGTATATTAAAAAGTTCCGCATTAAAATAAATGCTTAGCCAAATGTTAAACTCTGGTCAACAATTTTTTAAACAATTAGAAAAATCAAATAATATTTTGATTGTTTTTCCTAATGACTGGAATGGTGATGCAATTTCTAGCGCTTTAGCCCTCCTTCTTTTGTTAAAGAAAATGGATAAAAATGTAGAAGTAGCTGCTTCTCCCGATTGGAAAAAAAATCAAACAGAAAAAAATTCTCTTTGGTCATTTCTTCCGGAATTTGAAAAAATCAACAACAAAATTGAAAATCTGCGAAAATTTATCGTCTCTTTAAATATCAAAAATGCCAAGGTCAATCAAATAAAATATTTGGTAGAAAATGATTCTCTAAATTTTATTATTTCTCCAGCTGAAGGATGGTTTTCGCCAGAAGATATTAGCAGCTCAGAAAGCGGTTTTAAATATGATTTAATTATTATTGTTAACAGCCAAGACCTTGAATCATTGGGTGAAATTTATTATCAAAATATTGAATTTTTTTATCAAACAACCATTATCAATCTTGATCATCAGGCCGAAAATGAAGATTATGGCCAAATAAATATTTCCGATTTAACCGCCGTTTCTACTAGTGAAATTATTTTTGAATTATTCAAAGAAAAAGAAAATTTAATTGATGAAGATATTGCTACTTGTTTATTGGCAGGAATAATCGTCAAAACTAAAAATTTCAAAACCTTCAATCTCACTCCAAAAACTTTATTTAATACCTCAAAGTTAATCGGCTTGGGTGCTCGTCGAGAAGAAATTATTAATCGTCTTTATCGTTCAAGAGACTTTAGAACCTTGAAACTTTGGGGGAAAGTTCTAAATAGTATCCATTCAGAAAATGGTGGCGCTTTAATTTATTCAAAAGTTGCTCAAAAAGATTTTTTGGAAACCGATACCGACATTAGCGCCTTATCGGAAATTATTGATGAATTAATTTCCAATCTTCCGGAAGCCAAAATGATTATTGTTTTCACCGAAGAAAACGAGCAGAAAGCAAGAGCTCTAATTTACTCACAAAAAATTATCGATCCACTGATTATTTTCAAAGATTACCAAGCTAACGGCAGTAGTAAATTCTGCCAAATAGAATTATCAGGATCACTTTCAGAAAATATTGAAAAAATTGTTTCTACAGCAAAAAAAGAACTTGCTAAATTAGCTTCCTAGTGCTATATGAATAAGTAGCACCGTTACGGGCTTGTAGCTCAGCTGGTGAGAGCACCGCTCTTATAAAGCGGGGGTCGAGGGTTCGAGTCCCTCCAAGCCCACATCAAAAAGATTATTTTACTTTTTAAAGTAAAACTGATACATTAAAAATACCCAAATAAAATGGGCTCGTAGCTCAGTTGGTTAGAGCGCTACGTTGACATCGTAGAGGTCTGCAGTTCGAGTCTGCACGGGCCCACCATTTTTT
>CAZCFX010000040.1:0-4022 GCA_964498085.1 uncultured Gammaproteobacteria bacterium | reverse complement strand
TGAATTGTTTTTTCTTTTGGTCGTAACCTTTGATTAACAAAACATGTCTTTCTGGGCCGGGAGCAGTAAAATAAGGATTCTTCAAAGCTCGACCATCTGCCGGCGCCAAAACCAAATTGCCTTTGGCTAATTCTTTTTTGATATCCGCCAAAGTAATTTTCTCCACTACTCTTACCTTTTTGGCGTCATATTTGAAATAATCAATAAAAACCCATTTACGCAAATCCTCCAAAGAAACATCGCGATACTCGCCGTATTTTTTTAATTCAAAATCGGAAATATTAATAATCGCTTTTTTGGCTTCTGCTTTACTAAGAGTTTTCTGATCTTTCACCCAAGCCATCGCCATAACCGCACCAGCTTCTTCGCAACCATCTTGCTGTCGGGAATCGGACCACTGAGCGAAAGGCGCCTGTGAAGTAAAAGGCACCGGCAAAATAGCCAAAGCAAAAACCAAAATTTGTTTGTTGAAATTTATTTTCATTGGATTTTTAATAATTCTTCAACATATTTTCTTTGATTAAAAAGACGCGGCACTTTGTTCTGTCCTCCCAGTTTCCCTTTTTCTTTTAGCCAGTCGTAAAATAAATTTTTGCGCACCGCTTGAACTTTTGGCAAGCCAAGAATCAAGTCTTGATATCGTTTGGCTTCATAATCAGAATTGGCATTTTTGAGGGCTGTATCCAAACATTCAGTAAATTGAGTTAAATCTTTTGGCGGACGAGAAAATTCAATCAACCATTCGTGGCCACCTTTTTGATTTTCCGAAATAAAAATTGGTGCAGCAGTATATTCACAAACGGCAGCATCGCATTTTTCACAAGCTTCCTTGATTGCTTGATCAGCATTGGCGACCATTAATTCCTCGCCAAAGACATTAATGAAATGTTTGGTGCGTCCAGAAATTTTTACCTTCACCGGCTTAACGGAAGTAATTTCTACGGTATCGCCAATTAAATAGCGCCACAAACCACCATTAGTGGAAATTGCCAGGGCATAATTTTTACCAACTTCAATTTCATCAACACTCAAAGCTTCCGGTTTTTCTTTTTCTAATTCTTCGAGTGGAATAAATTCATAAAAAACGCCATAGTTCAAAAGTAGAAGCAAATCATCAGCAGCTGAATTATCGTTCATGGCCAAAAATCCCTCGGAAGCATTATAGACTTCCCAATAATTCATTTTCTCGCTAGGAATCAGCTCTTGAAATTGCTCTCGATAAGGAGCAAAAGAAACACCGCCATGCATAAACAATTCCAAGTTCGGCCAAACTTCTAAAATATTTTTCTTGCCTGTGATTTCCAAAATGCGACGTAAAATAATTAAAGTCCAAGAAGGCACTCCCGCCAAAGCCACCACATTTTCTTTGATAGTTTCTTGGGAAATTCTTTCAATTTTTTCTTCCCATTCATCCAAAAGAGCCACGGAAATATCTGGCACTCGCAAACGACGAGCCAAGAAAGGCAAATTATCCATCAAGATTGCCGAAAGATCACCGCATAAAATATTATTGTTCTCTTCATCAGAACGATAGGTGCCGCCAACACTGAGAGTTTTGCCCACACAAATATTGGACTTGGGATGATTTTCCAAATAAAGCGCCACCAAATCTTTTCCCGCTTGATAGTGGCAAGTCTCCAAAGATTCCGCAGTAACCGGAATAAATTTGCTTTTGTCACTAGTGGTGCCGGAAGACTTGGCGAACCATTTGGTTTCTCCCGGCCAAAGAATATTTTTTTCTCCCTGAATAATTTTGTTTATCCAAGGATGAATGTCGTCATAAGTTGAAAGTGGAACTTGCTTTTTGAATAATTGATAGGCTTCCGAAAAATTTTTCTTTTTAATAATTTCTCCATAGCCATATTCTCGTCCCCAAGCAGTTTCCATTCCCTTTTCCAGCAACTCAAAAAATATTCGCTGAGAAACTGCCGAAGGATTATTTTTGAAATTATTGATTTCCTCCAACCTGGGTTTAAAAGCTAGAGAAATAAGAGAATTAATGAATGGCATAGCAAAGGTATAATAAAGTTAACATACCTATCTTAACTTTTTTTTACGCCAATGACAAATGACCAAAATTATTTTTTCTGTTCTTTTTTGAATAAAAGATAGGTATAGAAAGCAAGTAAAATAAAAGGTTAAGAAAAAATACTTACCAGGGCAGTTGCCAAAAATAGTCAAGTAACCCTATTTTCTGCTATACTTTAGAAGTAATTAACTAATATTAAAATTATGGAATTAATTCCCTGGCGAGAAGAGTTTGCGTTGGGAATCAGTGAAATTGATGAACAACACAAAAAGATTCTGGCAATTATTAATAATTTATCAGAAATTTTTCAAGAAAAAAAACATCATGAGCAAGGAGTAATTGATCAAATTATTCAGGAGCTTAATGATTATGCCAATTATCATTTTCAGACTGAAGAAAAATATTTTGATCTTTTTAACTATCAAGATGCCGAAGCTCACATTAAAATTCACAACCAATACCGAGAAAAAATAAGTGAATGGCGCCAGCAATACGAAAAAGAAAATGATCCAAAAATATTTTTTGATGTTTCAGAATTTCTAAAAAATTGGTGGGTTTGGCACATCAACAATACTGACCGGGCCTATGTTCCTCTTCTCAAAGAAAACGGCCTAAAATAAATAATAAATGAGTTATTTTTCCCCATGTATAATACAGGATTTCAGAATTAGCGTCAACAAAAAAAGGACTACTTATCATAGTCCTAATTTTTTTTAATAAAATTACTAAAGTCTTTTTTGTCTTCTAAGAGAAGTAACGACTTTATGAGTTATTTCCGAAAGTACTATTTCTTCCAGTTCTTCATTATCGAACCAAGAAGAAGAAAAATTTTCTCCAGGCACAATCTCTCCAAAGATTTCAGCCTGGTAAGCTACGGCTTCCAGATTATAACTATCAAAAGCAGATTTTCCAAAAAAACCTCCAAAGAAAACAGGCTTACCAAGCCTCAAGCAAGGCAATTGTTCAGTCAAGTTTCTTTCTAGACATTTTAAATCCTCTTCTTTTTCTTCTGGATGTCCTCCGGGTAAAATCCAGAAATTTTGTTTTTTAATCAACAAAATTTTTTCACTTTTTAAGGCAACCAAGCAGACTGCCTTGTTCTTTTTTTCTGATTTTTTCTCCATTTTTTATTTTTCTTAAATTGTTAAAAAACACCTATCTAAATATAAAGGTCATTTTTAATTTCGTCAAGAGAAAAAGAAAAAGAGAGTCCATAATTAGACTCTCTCTGGTAGTGTTTTAATTTTTTTAATTTTAGAAATCTCTTAATACTTCAATTTGTCTCTTAATACAATTGATATTGTCTTTGAGAAAATTCTTGCATTGGTATTCATTGATTATCCACCAAATAGAAACTGGGTTCTGCAATTTTTCGCCCAGATTAGTAAATTCTTTTTCGAGTTGATCCCTGTTTTCTAAAAAGTATTTTGCGCTATTTTTTTTAACGTCCATAATTCCTCCTAAAAACACATTTCCACTGGAAACAATTTCTCCTTTTTGGGTTGCATTCATTCCGTAGAGATCCCTTCCTACTTTTTCGATACAACCTTGAAGACTTTTTAAAGCAAAAAGATGTTCTTTTGTCTTCCAATTTTCGTGATTACTAAGAATTTCAATTTCTTTACTAAATCCTCCTTCGTCTTGAAGTTTGGAAATAATATTAAGAAAATTAATTAAGGTAATAATTTTATTATCGCCTTCTCCAATAGATGAAATCTGATTTTCCAAGTCATCTAACCTTGGTTGTAACTTGGACATAAATCTCTTGGAACTAAAAAATAGCTCACTAAAAAAATTTTCTTTCATTTTATTTAAGTTTTTTAAAGAATTCTACAATTATTTTGATAAATGCATCCTATAATAAAATTAAGTATTTGTCAATATTATACTCCACTCACTATCCTCGACAAACAAACCAGAGAATTCTCATTACCAACCTGTTCAGCAACAAAAAAGACTTCACAAAATGAAGCCTTTTTTATTGGCGGAGAGG
>CAZCFX010000039.1:0-4039 GCA_964498085.1 uncultured Gammaproteobacteria bacterium | reverse complement strand
GTTGATGAATTTACTGGCCGTATGATGCCGGGCCGTCGTTATAGCGAAGGTTTGCATCAAGCAATTGAAGCCAAAGAGGGAGTGAAGGTCCAAAAAGAATCTCAAACCATGGCAACCATCACTTTTCAAAATTTATTCAGAATGTACGACAAGCTTTCTGGGATGACCGGAACTGCTTTGACCGAAGCCGAAGAATTTCACAAGATTTATAATTTGGAAACAGTAGTAATCCCAACCAACAAACCAAATATCAGAAAAGATGCCAACGATTTGATTTATCGCACCGAAGAAGACAAATACAAAGCAGTAATTCGTGATATTAAAGAAAAAAACAAATTAGGCCAACCGATTTTGATCGGTACTATTTCGATTGAAAAAAATGAAATTTTAGCTTCGATGATGGAACTAGAAGGTTTGCATCCAAACATGTTGAATGCCAAGAACCACCAGAAAGAAGCGGAAATTATTGCGCAAGCTGGACGTTTGGGTTCAATCACTTTGGCTACCAACATGGCTGGTCGTGGTGTTGATATTATTCTTGGCGGCAATCCTGATCCTGATGATGCCGAAGCTGTTGCGAAAGCCAAAGAAGAACAAGAAAAAGTCCGTGCCTTGGGCGGTTTGCATGTTATTGGTACTGAACGCCACGAATCACGTCGTATCGATAATCAGTTGCGTGGACGTGCCGGACGTCAGGGAGATCCTGGTTCTTCTCAATTCTATATTTCTACCGAAGACGATTTGATGCGTATTTTTGGTGGCGATCGCATGAAGAACTTAATGAAGACTTTGAAGATTCCTGCTGACATGCCGATTGAAAACAAAATGATTTCCAATTCCATTGAGAACGCTCAGAAAAAAGTGGAAGGGAACAACTTCGACATGCGTAAACATTTGGTGGAATACGATGATGTCATTAACAAACATCGTGAAGCCATCTATCGCCGCCGCCGTGAAATTATTGAAATTGCCGAACAAGAAGTTATTGAAGGACAAAGAACTTTGTCTGATATCGTTTTGGAAATGGTGAGTGATGAAATCAAAGCGGTATTGAGTTTTCATTGTGCTGGTGAAATCAAAGATTGGAATTTCAAAGAAGTTACCGAAACTATCAAAACTATTTTCCCATTAACCAGCGAACAAGAAAAAACTATTTCTGCTTATGCTGAAAAATCTGGTCATGCCGATTTGAATCGTGAAGCTTTGATTGCCGAAATTTCTACTTGGGCTACTGAGGCTTATGAAAAATTGAAAAAAGTATTTTCGACTGTTGGAGTGAAAGTTTCTGAAATGGAAAAAAGTATTTTGATTCGTTCCATTGATCATCTCTGGGTTGAACATTTGGAAACTATTGATTATCTCCGCAAAGGTATTGGTTTGCGCGGTTATGGTCAACATGATCCATTAGTGGAATACAAGAAAGAAGCTTATCAGATGTATCACGAGTTACTGGCTTTAATTCAAAAGCAAGTGGTCTACTCGATCTACAAGACTGCTGATTTCATGAATCAGGATGCTTTGAGTGCCGCTTTACACACCATTGCTCAAGAAGAAAAGAAGTCTTTAATTTTCTCTGGCGCACAAAAAGAAATGAATGATGATGTTAATTCCGCCAAAGATTTAATTACTCAAAAAGCCAAGAATGATGAGGGCGAAAAAGTTGGTCGCAATGATTTGTGTCCTTGCGGTAGTGGCTTGAAGTATAAGAAATGCTGCGGGAAATAGAAATTTGATATGAATTTTGAACGAGTACCAAACAAAGTAGAGAATCAAGAAAAATATTCATCCAACTTTGAATTGGGAAGTTTTAATGACGTTGAATCCAGTATCAATTTTTGCGCAATCAAAAAAACCATTGAGTGCCAATGGGGCAATGAACAAAACGAAGAAATTGCCAAAAAAATTGAAAAACAAAAAGTATATATAGATCCAGAATTAATCTCCACTTACTATCATCTTAACGAACTGACAGATAATAACGAAGAAACTTTGAATTGGTTATCTTTTGCTGTTGAAAAAGATGAAGAAGTAAAAGCAGAAATTATAAATCAGATTGTTGAACATAAGGGTTTGAGCCTGGAGGCAGCAAAAAATCTCTCAATAATATTTAATAATTTTTATCAAGAAGCCAAAAAAGGTTTTAATTTAAGTGAAGTTGAGAAATTTGTTGCCGAGGATTTAACAGAAAGAGAAAATGATTTTTCTGAATTAAAACAAAGAAATCAAGAGGCGATTAATTTTTTCAACCCAAAATCTTCTAAGGTAAAAAATATTATTTATTTACCAACAAACCCATTAGAACAAAAACAAACAGGGAACGGAATTGAAGTTGGTGAAAATTTTTATATTAATTCCGAAAAAGGGAATCAAGTAAATCAGGTTCATGAATTTCTTCATAGCATTATCAATCCAATTATTGCGGAGCTTGATTTGAGTGAAGAAGACAAAAAAAGAATTATCGAATTGTGCCCGAATAAGCTAAAGGATTATGAATGTCCGGAAAGTATTTTAGCTGAAGAAATTATTAGAACTTACAAAACTGGTTTTAAAGAAGAAAACAAGCCAGGTCCTGAAAATTATAAGAAATTTTTAATAGACGATGCTGCTTGGGAGTATTATGAAAAGAATGTTCGCGATGTTTTTTCAGAAGAAATTTGGAAATTTTTTGAAGAATATCAAAAAAGCAAAGTTGATAATTTTGAAGAATATTTTATTAACAATTATCGTAATATTTTGAAGGGGTAAAAAGGATGAGCCGATAAGCTCATCCTTTTTTGTTTATTGAAAATTTAACGAGGATTTATCGTCATTTTTTTATAATGTTTGTTATTAATTAATAACAAATAAAATTATGAAAAAAGACGAAGACAAACAACAAATTGCTTTGTTTCGGGGAAAAAATATTAGAAAAGTTATTTATCAAAAAGAGTGGTGGTTCTCAGTTGTTGATGTTTGTGGAGTTTTAACAGAAAGTTTTGATGCCGGCGCTTATTGGAGAAAATTAAAACAAAGACTCAGTGAAGAATCCAATGAACCCGTGACAAATTGTCACGGGTTGAAATTACTAGCTCCTGATGGCAAAATTCGCAAAACTGACTGCGCTAATACTGAAGGATTATTTCGTATTATTCAATCCATTCCATCGCCCAAAGCCGAACCATTCAAACGTTGGTTAGCAAAAGTTGGCTACGAAAGAACTCAGGAAATAAAGGATCCAGAATTAACAATAAAAAGAACAAAATTATTATACAAATTAAAAGGCTATTCAGAAGATTGGATTGAAAAAAGAATTCAAGGAATTGTTGTTCGAGATGAATTAACAAATGAATGGCAAAAAAGAGGGGCTCAAGAAAGAAGGGATTATGAAATTTTAACTAATGAAATAGCGCAAGCAACTTTTGATTTAAAGCCTAGTGAGCACAAGAAGCTGAAAGGATTAAAAAACGAAAATCTGCGCGACCATATGGGGAATTTAGAGTTAGTTTTAACAATGCTTGGTGAAGCTACAACTACGGAAATACATCGCACTAATGATACGCAAGGAGTACCTAGGTTGAAAGATGATGCACGAATAGGTGGACAAATTGCTGGTTCGGCAAGAAAACAGATTGAAAGAAAAATTGATCGTCCGGTGGTTTCTAGTGATAATTTTTTGTCCAAAAAAAATAAAAAGAAATTAAAATGAGTTATCGACAATTTGTCGACGACTCAAAAAAATAGGGAGGGACAGTTTACCCCCCCCAACCAGTTGTCCGTAAAAATCGGACAACTGAAAATCAACCGGTCACAAATTGTGACTCCTTGAAATTCACTCGGTGACATTTTGTCACCACCTGACCCTCTTTATCTTGCTTTTAACCCGTATTTATGATAATTTAAGCTCTGTAAATACTTAAATATTATCCAAAAATATGTCAGACAACAATCAAGTTCAAAATCAAAGAACTTCTTTTCCGGACTTGGAGCAAAAAGCCCTGTCTTTTTGGAATATTAACCAAATTTTTCAAAAATCAGTAGATAAAGACGCGCCAAAAGGCGA
>CAZCFX010000038.1:0-4070 GCA_964498085.1 uncultured Gammaproteobacteria bacterium | reverse complement strand
AGTCCGTAAGAAGCAAAAATAATAACCAAACCAATTATTGCGGTCTTGAGGGTTGCTTTTGCTTTTTTGACATCATCTGAATCACCAGCAGCGGTCATCCATTTGAAACCAGCATAAATCAAAAGAACAAGAAAAATAACAGCCAAAAGACTAAGAATGGCAACAATTACCGTACGAATTACACCTAGAAGATCGGTGCCGCTATCATAGCCGGCAGAATTGTTGAATTGTTCTGTATTAGCATTAATCTTACTTCTAACTTCCGGACTAAGAATCGAGGCATTTGCTAGAGGAGCAAAAAAGAAAAGAAAAATAAAAAATAAAGAAAAGAAAATCTTTTTCATATATTTAAATAATATAAGCAGCAATAAATCTCCAAATAGCGTAGGCGGAAATAGTTATTACCAAGCCGATAATCGATGTTCTGAGAGTTAATTTTGCTTTTTTAACATCATCAGTGTCTCCGGCAGCGGTCATCCAGTTGAAGCCGGCATAAATTAATAGACAAGTAAAAATTATTCCCAATAAACCAAGAATAATTGAAATAAATTGGCCGGCATAGGTCATTAGAGCGCCAGAATCGGCAGTTTCATAAGAAGATTCGGCAACTTTTTGCATTTTTCCTAGGGGGCTATTTTCCGAAGTAGAAGTGTCAGCAGCAAAAACAAAGTAAGGCAGGCTTAATAGAAGAGAAAGACAGAGTAAAAGTAGTAATTGTTTAACTTTTTTATTCATATTAAATATTTCTTAACTTATCTTGTAGAACGCTTTGAACAACAAAGGCACTAATCGCATAAGCTAGAACAACGATAATTAAGCCGATAACTGAATTTTTGATAATTTTTTTTGCTTTTTTTACTTTGTCTGCCTCGTCGGTAGCAGTCATCCAAGTAAATCCTCCATAAATAATAAAACAAAGGAAAATTACCCCCAAAAATTGAAGAACGATTTGAATAATATCACCGATAAAAACTTCCGGTTGAAGTTCTCCGCTAATATCGTAGCCACTTTTGGCAGCAAAGCTACCAGCCTTATTAAAAGCATTACTTAGGTTTGCCATAAAATTAATTCAAATAACCATCCGCAAAAGTACTAACCACAAAATAACTAATAACGTAAGCTAGGGCGACAATAACTAAACCAATAACCGAATTAATTAAAATGTCTTTAGCCTTTTCTACGGTTTTTTCATTGCCTTGTGAGGTCATCCAAAGAATACCAGCATAAATTGCTAAAACTAAAAATATTACCCCCAAAAAAGACAAGACGTAAGTTATTCCTTTGGCAATAGCGTTTTCTGGTGAAAAAATATTACCAGTTGAATAACCTAATTTATCGGCTGTTTTTTTTAAGCCACTATTTTCTTCAAAACTATAAGCTGCCTGAGCGGTTTTGATAAAGAAATTAAACATTTTATTGAGGATTGCTAGAATCGGTTAAGGTGTTGCCGATGTAAGCAGTTATGGCATAAGCGAAGATAACAATTACTAAACCGATTATTCCATTGATTAAAATTCCCTTTGCTTTTTTGATTTGAGTGTCATTACCTTGAGAGGTCATCCAGAGAATGCCGCCATAAATCATTAAAATTAAGAAGGCAACACCAACAAAAGACAAAACAGTTCCGATAATTGAAGTTATTTTATCTTCCGGATTACTAAAATTTCTTAAAACAGTGCCGGCATTTCCTTTTTTATTTGCTGCATCAAGAACATCTTCTAATCCGCTTTCTATGTTTTCGGTTGTTGTAGCTGCTTGAACAGGAGAGAAAATTGGTAACAAAAGAAGAGAAAGATTAAGAAGGCCAAATAAAATTAATGATTTTAGTTTCATAAATTTCTAAATAGAATTAGCAAGTAGTCTGACAACAAAACGGGAAACTCCCCAAGCAGCCAAGATAATAACCAAACCGATTATTCCGGCAATCAATAAGCTTTTTGCTTTCTTGATGCTGTCCTGATTTCCCATGGAGGTCATCCATTTGAAGCCACCAATTAAAATAATAATTAAAGCACCTATTCCCAAAAAGCCAATTACTAAATTAATAATACTAATAACAGAGTCGACAGGGTTTTTACTGGAAAGGTTTAGACCACCATTCATCTCTAGACCGTTAGTGCCGGTAATACCAAAATCATCGGTAGTTTCCCAAGCCATTACCGCGGATGGTAAAATCAATAAACAAAAAGCAAATAAAGAAAATAAAATCTTTTTCATAATTTTCAATTATATCGTTGTTCTGGAAACAAGTTTTGCTTCCAAAACAACGATCCCCATCGAAGATGAGGATCGAAAAGATTAGACGTTTGAAGCAAGAGTGGTAACCACGTAGCTCGCGATACCCCAAGCAGCCAAGATAATAACCAAACCGATTAAACCGGCAACCATTAAGCTTTTTGCTTTCTTGATACTATCCTCACTACCCATAGCAGTCATCCATTTGAAACCACCTACCAAGATGATTACTACAGCAAGTAAGCCCAAGAACATCATTATTGTGTTGATCAGGTTTGTTGCAGTTACGAATGGGTCATTGCTTGAAAGATTAATTTTTCCTTCAACTTTATCTATTCCGAGCTGTGCTTCTGTTGGTGCAGCCATTGTTACCATTGGAACAGCCAATAAAGACAAAGCAACTAACGAAAATAAGAATTTTGAGAATTTTTTCATAATTTCACCACCTCTCTAGATTTATTTTTTTTAGACACTTTTATTGTAGCATATCGCAAAAAACAAAACAAACAAATTAAGGGCTAATATTCGCCAGCCATTCCATTCTGGCAAATCTTCCCTCGGGAGCAAGAATAATCAAATCTAAACGAGTTTTTTCGGGAAAAATGTGCTCATTTTGGCAATAAATTAGGCGAGCTTTTTGCAGGCGTTTTAGTTGAGAATTTTTTAAGGGAAAATCATTTTTGGTATAATTTCCAGTTTTAACCTCAAAAAATACCAAAAAACCATTTTTTTTGGCAATTATATCAATTTCATAATGTTTAATTTTGAGATTGGTGGCAATTATTTGATAGTTATTTTTTATCAACCAATTTTTTATTGCCAATTCTCCTTTTTTGCCTAAAGATTTTTGGTAATTCATATTAATAAAAAAATAGGCAAAATTGCCTATTTTTGTGAATCTTAATAAAAAATGTTTTTTTGATTAAGGCAGATATTTTTTGAATTCTTCTTCTTTTTTTGCTTCTTGTAATTTTGTTGGTATTTTTTTGAATTCTTTAGTAAGAAAAACTAACCAAATAATCATGCCGATTGCCCAAAAGGCTAGAAAGAAACGAGCAGTAAAGAAAGGAATAATTTCGTAATTGCAGAAAATTAATAAGATACCAAGTAAGGTGTTGGTAAAGGAAAAATTAAAAATTTTTAACCATAGACCATTTTTTGCTCCTTGGCGAGTTTTTAGAAAATAAGCGACGACACTCAAAATCAACAAGGCAGCAACAAAGGCGCCGAATATTTTGAATGTTGGAGTTGTTAGTGGTTCTGGGCGTAGGTTAAGCCAATAACGCCATGAAATAAATCTTTCCATATGTTTATATTTTTTTGAAGATTAAGCCGTAATGCATTGGTCCAGCCTCAAATTCTTCAATTAATTTTAATCCTAATTTTGGTGCTAAATTTTTTAAATTTTCTCGACTAATTCTTTTTTCTAATTTTGGTCCGAAAAGAAGGTCATGTTCTTTCCATTCCACTATTAATAATTTCCCATCTCGCTTCAAAGTTCTAATTAATTCTTTGAGAAAATCGCTTCTTTTTTCTGCTTGGTTCAGGGTATTGATTGAAAGAGCGGCATCAAGGGTTCCGGCTGGAATTTTGGTTCCCTGCCAGATTTCCAAATTAGTCCAAGTGGTAATGATTTGCGGTAAATTTTCAATTCTTTTTTTTCGATCAATTTCTTCCAGATGACTTTTGATAATATCAACCGCAAATATTTTTCCTTGTTTGCCAACTAAATTAGCACTAGGAAAGACAAAATAACCATATTGTCCGCAGCCAGCCTCCAAAACTTGCCAGCCCTCGGTGATTCCTATTTTATGCAAAATAAGATTTATGTCAAA
>CAZCFX010000037.1:2751-4204 GCA_964498085.1 uncultured Gammaproteobacteria bacterium | reverse complement strand
GATGGTTTGGAATATGCGACTATCCCTTCACTTTTGATGGATGCTGCTAGTTCTAGTTTGGCAGTTGGCGATTATGAACAGGGAACAAAATATGCCAAACGTCTTACTGAGCTGGCGCCAAATGATTATCGTCTCTATATTAATTTGGCAAAAATGTATGAAGGTGCCGGTCGCTTTGAAGAAGCAATCGCCGCTGCGGTGCAAGTAGCAAAACTAGAACCAGAACTAGCTACAGCGACCGAAGAGTATATTAATCAATTACAGCTTGGTATTTCCGCAATCAAATAATTTAAATCTCGTTTACTAGTTAGAAAAGGTTTCTTTATGCCTCCAGTGCTATGCTGGAGGCATATTTTTTTATTGGCGTTTTTCGCCTACCAATTTTTATGAAAATCAAAAATGCAAAAATGTTTTATTTGTGGTTAAAAAAATGGCGCTATTTTTTGGCTGCAATTTTTTTGGTCATTATAATTTTTTTCATGTTTATTTATTCTGTTGCCGGCAATCTCTGGCTAAAATATCCTTTATTTTTAAAAACGCCTTTGGCGTTTAAAAAATTAAGCTTATCTGCTTTCAAGGAACCACTTTGTCATGAAGATTGTTCTTTGAAGCGTCTTTTGGCACGGGGAGTAATTGTCGAGTCTTTGAAGAATAATAATCAAGAGACCAGAAAAAAAGTCATCAAAAATTTAGCCGCTGAAGACGAGGAATTAGCTTTTAAGCTGGAATTACTTAAAGTTTGGCGGGAAGCTTTTGGCGAAAACAACGTTTCACCGGAATTGTTGGAAGTGTTTGCAAAAAGTAATGATTATCAATTTCGAAATTTTATGCAAAACAATTTTAATCTCCCTCTTTCTTCCTGGCGCGATGCGGAAAGATCAAGAGCCAGTGATAAAAAACTAACAATCGCCGAAAGAACGCAAGCCTTGATTTTATTGGCCCATAAAGATCCAGAATTTAAAGAATGGGCAGAAGAAGAAAAATTGATTAATGTTCCAGAACTTAGAACCTCATATCTACAAGCTTTGTTGTCCGCTTCGGATATTCAGCTCACCGAAGATTTTTTTGAAAATCTTTGGCCCCTTATTATCTCTGCTTCAGAAAAAGAAAAAAATTCAGCAATATTTTTAGCCCGCGCCAAATTAGAGACGGAAAATCAAGAAGCGGAAGATTTTTTGATTAAAATTTATCAAGCTAGAGAATTTAGTCCTTTTTCCAGATTTTTTGCCGCTGAAATTTTAAATCGCCACCAAGGAAGAGAAAATTTTTCTTTACCAAAAATTTCTGAAGAAGATTGGGAAAAATATTTAACCGGTGAAAATTTATAAACCGAAAAATAACAAATTAAAAATATGAAAAAATATTTTTTGATAATTTTTGTCTTGCTTCTACCGGTCATTCTTTTTTGGCCCAAAGAAGCAAGAGCAATGCCTTTGGGTTCGCTGGTTTATCG
>CAZCFX010000037.1:1476-2651 GCA_964498085.1 uncultured Gammaproteobacteria bacterium | reverse complement strand
CAATGGATTTGTTCCGGTTTTGTTGAAAAAATTTATGAAAGTGCCAACACTGGCAACCCTTATGATTTGCGCACTTTGCAATATGACCCAGAGAAATATGCGGTCAATATTACTCCTGATGGTTTTGATAATTATACCGTTGTTAATGATCAGGGAGATGTTTTGTCGCAAAGCAGGGAATTTTCCAAAATTAATCGTCGTAATCAAATGAAAATTCCGGCGCCGGAAATTATTGGTTACGATGCTGGCGTTGAAAAGGATGGTGAGCGTTATATGTTTATTCCGTTTACTCAATTTGCTCAACCTAGTCTGGTTAGTGTGAAAACAGATATCCCTTTAGCTAGTAGTTTTGATGATCAAGAAATTAGAGGCAAACAACCAACTTTAAAGTTGATTGTAAAATGGAGTTTGATTAACAATCCACTTTCTAGTTTGCGTCTTTTAACTAAAAAAATTAGTAATCTTATTTTTCCGCAAGCGGCAATTGCTGAATCAGAGACTAATAACACGGCGAGTAGTTCGGAAAATATCATGCCGCAAACAACCCAAAAACAAGAAAATTGGAGTGATTTATTTCCCAATCCAAACTATCAAATTATTGAAAATCCGGCCAGTGCAAATAAAAATGCTAGTTCCACTGATAAATATGGTGACAATCCGGAAGTGGCGAGAGTAATTGATGGTGATACTTTTGTTTTAAAAGATGGTCGCAAAGTTCGTTATTTAGATGTCGATGCGCCGGAAATTATTTCTTCGAAAAGAAAAACTAATGAATGTCGAGGGCAAGAAGCAAAAATATTTAATGAGCAATTATTATCTTCTGGTGAATTGGTTTTAGTTCCTGATCCACTCGCAAAGAAAGATTCTTATTCTCGCTGGCTTTTTTATGTTTATATTTTAAAACCTGATGGAAAATTAATTTTTGCTAATTCGGAATTAGTTGCTTCCGGCCTCGCTGATCCTTATTTGTGTCCAGAAGAAAACAAACCTTCTTGTCCAAGGCCGGCTGATTTGCTTCGCTGGGAAATAATTAAAAAAGCTGGTGAAGAAGCTAAAGAAAAGAAAGCTCAATTCTTAGCAATTTGCAAAGCAGAAAAAGAGAAAGAAAAGGAAAAAGAAAAAGATCCGCCAGAAATTCCACCAATAATTATTTCTACTTCAACACCAACCACTAC
>CAZCFX010000037.1:0-1376 GCA_964498085.1 uncultured Gammaproteobacteria bacterium | reverse complement strand
ACTCCACCAATCAAAACCCCAACCAGTACACCAACTACCACTCCAATCAAAACTCCAACCACCACGCCAATCAAAAAACCAACGAGTACGCCGATTAGTTCTGGTGGTGGAAGTAGTACTCCGTCTTTGCCGGTACTGCCTTCACCTTTAATTACCAAAATATTCTCTAATGGTGATAATCATTGGCTGGAAATATTTAATCCTAATGATCAGAATTATGATTTGGCAGCTTATAATTATCGATTAGAAAAAGCGAAAACTGCTCTCGATCCAGGTATTATGCTTCGTTTTTCTGAGAGTAAAGATTTTTATTTTAATTCCGGAAAAGTAATCCCTCCTTTTGGAAAATTTTTACTTGTTGGTTCAAAATCTGAAGAGAATTGGCTCGCCAAGGCTGACGCCGTTATTCTTAATGAAGATTTTAATTGGGGAAAAAGCGGATATACAATTTATTCAGGGCTGAAAGCAATTTCTTCTCCTGATGATCCAGATATTGTTGATAAAATTGGTTTCGGAGATGATGCTACTTATTTTCAGGGGCAAGCAGCGCCAGCACTGAACGCCGATAGTTTTTTGGAAAGAACAAAAGATGTTAATGGTAATTTTTTGAATTCTGGAAATAATTTTTTGGATTTCAAATTAGTTTCTTTAAATCCAATCATTGCTTCTACTACACCAACCAGTACGGAGCCAATTGTTGATCCGACACCAACTTCTACGCCAACATCTACTGAACCGATTGTTGATCCGACACCAACTTCTACGCCAACCTCCACACCAACTACTACTCCTATCTTCACTTCAACTTCTACTTTTATTAAAATCCAAAATTCTGAGCCAGAAAAAACTTTTCCACCAGCAATAGATAGCCCCGGTCTAGATAATGTTTGGCATTTTGATGAATGTGAAGGGAATTATGCCTTTGATAGTTTGAATAACAACAACAAAATTATTTTACCTAATGACTATCTTTTTGATTTTGGAAAAAATGGCTGTGCAATAAAATTAAACAACAGCAACGTTAAGGCCGATTTTTCTTTTGAAAATACTCTGACCTTAAACGAAGTTAGCGCAGTATTTTATTATCGAGCTGATCCAGGGGCGGAATTGTTTTTTATTTTTAACCAAAATGGAACTTCGCCGAAGAAATTTTCTTTTAAAGAAAGCGGTTTTCTTTTTACTGATCACTTATCTTCTATTGATAGTTCTTTTTCTTTGATTATCGATGGACAATGGCATCGGGCAGCGATAAAATTCTCATTATCTGAAAATGTAATAATTTTGTATCAAGACGGAGAAGAAGTGAATCGTTTCGAATATTTTGAGCCATTTGTAATAAATGAATTTTCTTTTTCTGGTTCAAATATTTTAATTGA
>CAZCFX010000036.1:0-4489 GCA_964498085.1 uncultured Gammaproteobacteria bacterium | reverse complement strand
GCCAAATTTTTGACAATTTCGTTGCCGACACTTTTTTCTTTGGTCGAAGCGCCAATAATCGCTACGCTTTTCGGCTTAAAAATAAGGTCTAAATTTTTCATAAATATGTTTATTGATTAATAAATACTTGCGGACAAAAATCATCCAAAATTTTCTTGGCCTGAGCCAATTGTTTTTTACTGGTCGCCTTAATTCCTGATAATTTATATTCCCGACCGAGTTCTTGATACTTCCGAACCCCCAAGATATGATAAGGCAAAATCTCTAATCTTTCCAGTCCCTGCAATTTGGCGCAGAAAATGCCGAGCTTTTTCAGGTCTTCGGGGTCGTCAGTAATTCCAGAAACCAAAACCTGGCGAATCCAATATGGTTTTCCAGAAGCCTCTCTCTCCTGAATATTTTTCAAAACTGCCACATTCCCCAGGCCGGTTAGCTTTTGGTGTTTTTTGTTATCAATTTGTTTGAGATCGAAAATCACCAAATCTGCCAAAGCCAGCAGTTCCCTCGCTTCGGCAGTTCGCAAACTACCATTGGTGTCCAAAGCTAAATTAAAACCAAGTTTTTTTGCTTTCTTGAATAGACCAAGCAACTCTTTGGCTTGCAAAAGCGGCTCACCACCAGAAACAGTTAGACCGCCACCATTGGAAAAATATGGCCGCTGTCCTTCTAGTAAATCAATAATCTGCTGAGCAGAATATTTTTCCCCACCTAGCGGACTAATCGTGTCCGGATTGTGACAGTAGGAACAACAAAAATTACAGCCTTGTAAAAAAATAACCAAGCGAATCCCCGGACCATCATGAGTACCGAAAGTCTCCACCGAATGGATTTTCAACATAAAAAATAAATTAAACTCCCTTATCTGAGATGATTTGTCCCTTTATTATAATGGAAAAACACCATCTAGGCAAAAAGAAAAAGACCATCAATATTTTCATATTAATGGTCTTGATTGATAGGTTAAAAAATTTAATTTTGAGCAAGACTAATCCATTTTCTTATTTCCGGAGTAATCTGGCAATAAAAAATTTTTTTGCGATTAATTTTGTCTGGATTAGTAGAGTGATAACTTTTTATTATCTCATAATAAAATTCTTTTAAAGAGATTTGCCATTTTTCCAAACCTTCTTTACTTAATTTTATTTTGAGATTTTTGTTGCCAACTTCGATTAAACCAGCTTTGATCATTAGATTAGCCATCGCTAAATTTTCATTGAAATGAGGCTGGTTTGTTGAGCATTTGTGCTTTTTTGAAGCAAAAAATCCACAGACCCTAGCCACAGAAAGCATCAATAATTCTAATTGCTTATTAAGGGGAAGATTCTCCAAAATACTAGCAATTCCGCCACAAGTTGCTTTCGCTTCTTCCAGGATGAATTTTTTTTCGCCAAGCTGCAAATTTATTTCTGGCGTACAACCCACTTTGTGAGCGTATTGATGAGAAATTTTTTGAGCAATCAATCCTTCCGCAGTAATCATTTCAGCAAACAAATCTTTTTTATCTGACTCGCAACATTTGTTTAATAATTTTTTATAATTATCAAGCTCATATTCAATTGCTTTGCAATCAATCAAAATATTTTCACCTTTGGCAAAAATTTCTTGTTGATTAGCAACTGCCGCGCCAGCTCTTAAAAAAGTAATGAAAAAATCTAAATTGAGATTAGAGATAATTCTTCTCGCTTCCCTCGCCAAATCTTCCCTGACACCAATTTGTTCAACGAGATTTGAAGTAGAATTTTTGATCTGATTCAATAATTCCTGCTTTTCACTAGCAGTTTTAATCAACAGACGAAACTCTGGAGCAACACAGAAACCATGTTCACATCTTTCCGTGCCGTGAATCGGCAAAATTCGACAAGTATCCGGAATTGCCAACCATTTCTCGTCAACCTTTTTCCATAGATCTTCTACTTCGGAAAGGTTTCGGCAGGCATAAGCATTTTTGATTGCCCAGAAATAAGGAGCATAATCTTCATTGCTTAAAACACTACTGCTTTGTAGAATAGAAACAATTGAATTAATTTCTCCCGGAAAAGCTTCTGCCAAAGTTTGGCAATTAGTAATTCCCGTCCGGCTAGAATAATCAAAAACTAAATGCTTAAAAGAAATTTGTTTTTCTTCCATAGCTTTTTTAATCGCTTTTTCGTAAGAAACCTTTTCTTGGTCGTTCAAAGAATGATAAGTAATTATCATTTTATTAAACCAATGAAGATAAAGGTTGTCGAACAATCCACTCAAAACAAAAAAACTATTCAAAAGTTCAGCTTCTTTTTTTCTTAAATCTTGATTCTCAAAAATAGTTTCCTGAAAACAATTTCTTTCAAAACTGAAAACTGGAAACATAAAATCTTCCATGAATTTCAAATTGGCGGATGAATCGCTTTGATTGACTTTACTCTTAAATGAATTAACCGCTTCTGATTTTTCTAGATGCTCAGATACGGCACTTAAAATAATTCCTACTGCTTGAGTAAGGTTTTCATTCTTAATAGAAGGTTTTTTAAATCCTTCTCTGATAGTTTCTCTACTTAAAGATTTTTTCTCCATTTTCTTAATTATTTGGTAATTATTTGGTAATTATATTGTTAAAGGTCTTTTTAGATAATAATCCAAAAACGCATTTTTGTCAATAAAAAGACCCGAGATAACTCCCGAGTCCATTTTTTTGTTTTTATCCTCTAGCGGCGTGAAAATTTAGACATTTTCCATCGCTCATGGTGAGAGATATTTTTTGCTCTTCAAAAATTTTTTCATCAGAAAAAGCAATTTTTACTGCATCAATTACTTGAGACAAGAGAGCTAGTGAATTTTCGCCAACTAAATTTTTTTTCTTGTCTATTTTTTCAGCAAAATCAAAATCTTCTTGATGAAGATAAATTGTGTTACTTCTGGTCAGATTTTCAGTCACTGTCAAAAGTCTTGAAACCAAATGACGATGTTCTGGAAATTCAATTTTTTCTAAATCAAATTTCCTACCAAGAATTAAATTTTCTCCCATTTTTTGTTGATATTAAATTGTTAATAATTGTTAATAAGGAACTATAACACATAAATTATAATATGTAAAGACAGCCAAAATAATCAACTAATAAATGAATGATAACGCCAATAAAAAAATAGCGATATTTGCTAAATAAACCCAAAAAATAAAGAGGAAAGACAAAAAAGGAATGAAGGGCGTGACTATTAATACTGCAACGTTCGGGCACAAAAACACTGGCAGCAAAAAGATGGTCTAGATCGATTAAATTAGCAATTAATAGTAAAAAAAGAATTTTTTTGCTGGAAAATTTTCGTTTCAAAAGCTTTGTTTCCACCAAATAAGCAATTCCCCAAACCGCCAAGGCAGACAAAAGGTGTAGATACCAATCAGATTGGAAAAAGATTTGTTTGAGCATTTGATTATTATAGCATACTATTGCTCATCTAATTTTTCTTTGCTATATTAATAATATATTTCCATGAATAAGCACCTTTTAAGGTTCCGTCCTTAAACGGTGCTTTTCTTTTTTGGTAAGTATTCCAACTTTTTTCGAAGATTATCCATAAAAACAATCTTTTCTTTGGCGGTCTTTTTTAGTAATTTTGAACAATTTTTTACATCCGGGCTTATAACTTTTAATAACTTCTCATTCCCATACAAATATTTTACCAAACAATAAAAATCACCATCGCTAGAAACAATAATTGCCTTGCTGTAATTATTAAATTCAATCATTGATTGCAAAACTAAATCTGCATCAACGTTTCCTTTTGGTTTTCTGTCATTATCAAAAAGTATCGGCTTAAAAATTAAAATATAATTGTTTTCTTTTAATGATAAATATAAATTTTGATTCCCTGGAATAAATCCGATAAATAAAAAAGCTTGAGAAATTTTATATTTTTCTTTCAGATAAACACGGAACTTCTTAAAATCTAATTTCCAATTAAGTTTATTTATACCAAGATTGAGATTCTGACTATCAATAAAGGCATAATTATTTTCTTTTTCCATATCCAACCAATATAGCAAAGCAGCAATAAAATTCTGATAACTTTTTTCTAAAAAAATAAAAGAGAGTTATTTTTTAACTCTCTTCTTAACTAGCTAATAATTTTCGCCAAAAACTTTTTTTATCATAAGAAATTTTTGGTGAAATTTCGCCATCCGAAATCATTTTTTGAATTCTTGCCATATCAGGCAAATCTTCAAATTTTTCACATTCAATTTTTAAAAATTGAATTTCATTATTAGTGATCGGATGGATAGTTTTTAATTCCGCCTTGGCTGAACCAAAAAAATAAACTCCATCTTTCCGACAATCAGAAAAATTTGGAATTAATGATTCTGTGGCCTTTAGAAAGTTCTTCTCCAAAAGATTACTTTCTAAAAATTTTTCCAATTCACTGGTTGGTATTTTAATATAAGTACAACCAGATAAATGATGAACAATAAGACCTTTGCCGGCGATAAAAATTAATTTTGTCTTACTTATTTCTCCCT
>CAZCFX010000035.1:0-4603 GCA_964498085.1 uncultured Gammaproteobacteria bacterium | reverse complement strand
ATTCGCTTTAATAAATTGATCACAATCAACCAAAATGGGTTGATTTAATTTTATGGCCGAAGAAAATTACCAACGTCCTTCATGGGATGAATATTTTATTAAGATCACCGAAATGGTTGGTTCGCGCGGTTCTTGTGATCGTGGTCGCGCTGGTTGTGTTATTACCAAAGATCGTCGCATTGTTGCTACTGGCTATGCTGGTTCTCCTTGTGGACTAGCTCATTGTGATGAAATCGGTCATGAAATGCACACTGTTACTCACGAAAATGGCGAAGTAACTCGACATTGCATTCGTACAACTCATGCCGAACAAAATGCTATTTGTGAAGCAGCCCGAATGGGAATTGCTATTGAAGGCGGCACTCTTTATTGCAAAATGACACCTTGTTATACTTGCGCGAAAATGATTATTAACGCCGGCATCAAAAAAGTTGTTTGTGCTCAAGATTATCACGCTAGCGCACGCAGTAAAGAAATTTTTAAGGAAGCTGGGATTGAATTACTTCTTTTATCGGAAGAAATGACAACCTACAAAGACATGAAAGCTTAATATTGACATTTTTCATAAATTATACTAATTTATGGACATGTTAATTAAAAATCTAAGAATATGAAACAGTATTTAGAATTATTAAAGGACGTCATGGAAAATGGCGCTCAAAAAGGTGACAGAACCGGAACTGGCACCAAAAGTGTTTTTGGTAGACAAACCCGTTTTGATTTAAGTAAAGGCTTTCCACTCTTAACCACCAAAAAAGTACATTTAAAATCAGTAATTTATGAGCTTTTATGGTTTTTAAGAGGTGATTCAAACGTTAAATATCTTCAGGATAATGGTGTAACCATTTGGGATGAATGGGCTGACGAAAATGGTGAATTAGGTCCAGTTTATGGAGTTCAGTGGCGTTCTTGGCCAGCTCCTAATGGTGACTCAATTGATCAAATTACGGAATTGATTGATCAAATAAAAACCAATCCAAATTCAAGAAGATTAATCGTTTCGGCTTGGAATGTTCCTTTTATTAATAAAATGAAGCTTCCTCCTTGTCACTGTCTTTTCCAGTTTTACGTTGCCGATGGTAAGCTTTCTTGTCAGCTTTATCAAAGAAGTTGCGACTTGTTTTTGGGTGTACCATTCAACATCGCTTCTTATGCTTTGTTAACCATGATGATTGCACAAGTTTGCGATTTGGAACCAGGTGAATTTATTCATACTTTCGGTGATCTTCATATTTATAACAATCATTTTGAACAGGTAAAAGAACAACTATCCAGAGAACCTAGACCATTACCAAAAATGATTATCAACCCAGAAGTAAAAGATATTTTTGCTTTCAAGTATGAAGATCTCAATTTAGTAGATTACAATCCTCACCCAGTAATCAAGGCGCCAATCGCTGTGTAAAAAAACATTAAAAATTTAATAGCCATTTGTTTAACATAAATGGCTATTTTTTTAAACAAAATGATCCCAGTAACCCTTATTATGGCGATGACCGCTGACGGAAAAATCGCTAAAAACTCCACCCAACTTGCCAACTGGACTTCTCGCGAAGACAAAAAATTATTTGTTGAAACCTCAAAAAAACATGGGGTGATTATGATGGGCGAAAACACCTTCAACACTTTTCCGAGCCCTCTACCTGAACGCTTGAACGTTGTTTTTACTCAACAAGAAAATCCCAAAGAAATTGAAGGTGTAAAATGGGTTGGTGGTGAACCAGAAAAAGTATTAGCCGAATTAGAAGCGCTTGGTTATCAATCCGCTCTGCTTGGCGGCGGCACTACTCTAAATTCTTTATTTTTAAAAAATAAATTAATCGACGAAATTATTTTAACCATTGAACCAAAAATATTTGGTAATGGCTTATCTCTTTTTAATGAAGATCTCGATGCTAATCTAGAATTAATTGCTATGGAAAAACTCAACGAGAACACAATTATGCTTAAATATAAAGTTATTTATTCTTAATTTATGAGCAAATTAATTATTGGTTTGGTTGGACCAATCGCTAGTGGTAAAGGAGAAATAAAAAAATATCTACAGGAAAAATACGGTGCAAATGAACATCGTTTTTCTACCATGTTGCGTGATGTTTTAAACCGAATGCATATTGAAACTAGTCGCAAAAATCTTCAAGACGTTTCTTCAGTCCTTCGTCAACAATTTGGCGGCGACTTATTAGCAAAAGTGCTCACCGAGGATGTAAAAAATGACGATAGCCAATTAATTGTTATTGATGGCATTAGAAGATTTGCTGATATTCAATATTTAAAAGACTTGGCAGAATTCGCTTTGGTTTCCGTTGATGCCAACGAAGAAGTGCGCTACCAAAGATCTGTTTCTCGCAATGAAAACATTGGCGATAACGACAAATCTTTTGCTGAATTTCAGGCAGAAGGTTCCGCCGAGGCCGAATTAGAAATTCCAAAAGTTATGGCCTCCACAGAAATTAAAATAGAAAATAACGGAACGATTGAAGATTTACATCTTGATATTGACAAACTATTAGCTAATTTGAGAAGATAAGCTGTTATGCAAACAAACAAAGGAAAAATAATTGTTATTGATGGCACTGATGGTTCTGGAAAAACCACCCAGCTTCATTTATTAAAAGAAAAACTGCAAGCAGAAGGTTTTGGCGTGGAGATTGCTGACTTCCCTCAATACAATCACAAATCTGCCGGCATGGTTGAAGAATATTTATCTGGAAAATATGGAGGCGTCGACGATGTTACTCCTTATCAGGCCTCCATTTTTTATGCCGTTGATCGTTTTGATTTCAGCAAACAAATTAAAGATTGGTTAGCGGAAGGTAAAATAATTCTTTGCAATCGCTACACTTCTTCAAATATGGCCCACCAGGGCTGTAAAATCGACAACCCTCTAGAAAGAAAAGTTTTTTTTAATTGGCTATCTGAGTTGGAACACGATATCTTAAAAATTCCCCGTCCTGATCTTTGTTTAATTTTACGAGTTGATCCTGAAATTTCTCAACAGATGGCCAAAGACCGTGCCCGTGAAGATTGGAAAGGAAAAACCAAAGATATTCATGAAGAAAATTTGAATCACTTAAAAAAGGCGGAACGAGTATATTGCGAAATTGCTGAAAGCAATAGTAATTATCGATTGGTTAATTGCGTTAGTGAGGGAAAAATTATGGACCGAGAAGAAATTAGTTTTCTGGTCTGGATTTATGTTTCTCAAATGCTAAAAGCAGAAAGTATCAAAAAGACTGAAGATTTCACTGCCCTGGCCGATATAATCACCAAAAATCATCGCCAAGTATTTAATACCGCCCTTAATGAAGACAAAAAAGAACTTGAACCGAAAGTAGAATTAGTCCCTGAACAAAAACAATTAGAACTACTGGTTGAAAAAATAAACTCCGAGGCCAAGCTGCCGGAGAAGGCCCACCAAAGCGATGCTGGCTATGATTTATTCGCTCTTGAAAACACTTCTATCCCTCCTTATGGCCAAGCAAAAATTAGTACTGGCATAAAATTAGCCATTCCGGAAAATTTTGTCGGCTTAATTTGGGATAAAAGTAGTTTAGCGGCACAAGGTCTGAAAACTATGGGCGGCGTTATTGATTCCGGCTATCGAGGAGAAATTATTATTATCGCCAAAAATTTAACTGAAGAATTTTTCAATATCACCAAAGGACAAAAGATTGCCCAAATTATTATTCAAGAAATAGGCACGATGCCTTTGGTGGAATCCAAGATTCTGGACGGGACTGATCGAGAAAATAACGGTTTTGGAAGTAGTGGTAAATTCTAGAAAAAACCTCCGGATGCGGAGGTTTTTAAAAATTTTAAATTTTGACCTATTCAGCACTTTTGGGCTAAAATAACATTATGAAATATGACGTAATTATCGGCTTAGAAATTCATGCCGAACTAAAAACTGCCAGTAAAATGTTCTGTTCCTGTGCCAATGGCGCTGGAATGGCGCCAAATAGCGCCACCTGTCCAATTTGTCTCGGTCACCCAGGAACTTTACCAGTGCCAAACAAAAGAGCCGTAGAGCTCAATATTTTGCTTGGTTTGGCTTATAATTGCCAAATTAACCGCCTTTCCAAATTTGATCGCAAAAACTACTTTTACCCTGACCTGCCAAAAGGTTATCAGATTTCTCAATATGATTTGCCATTCGCTCATCACGGAAAAATAAATTTAGGTGGAGAAGATATTTTAATTACTCGCATTCATTTAGAAGAAGACACCGGAAAATCTTTTCATCCAAAGAATGCCGATTACACTTTGCTTGATTTCAATCGAGCCGGTGCTCCTCTATTGGAATTGGTAACCGAACCAACCATCCGCAGCGCCGAAGAAGCCAAAAAATTCTGTCAAAACTATCAGCGAGTTCTGCGTTATCTTGGTGCCAGTAACGCTGATATGGAAAAAGGAGAAATGCGCTGTGAGGTAAATATTAGTTTACAAGAATCTGGTACCTGGAAATATGAAAACGGACAAATTTTGGCAGTTAATGAAAAAAAACTAAATCCAAAAGTAGAAGTAAAAAATATTAACTCTTTTAAGGCGGTAGAAAAAGCAATTCTTTACGAAATTGAACGCCAAACCAAAGAATTAGAAA
>CAZCFX010000034.1:0-4865 GCA_964498085.1 uncultured Gammaproteobacteria bacterium | reverse complement strand
ATCTTTGGTTGCTTGCTGGCCATAAGCGCTAGTTAATCTGGAACCAACAATTGCTAATGAAAAATCTTTTTGTTTTTCGGCAATACTAATATCCCCGAGATAAAAAATAATCGGTGGCGGACAAGAAATATTTTTTAAGTTTGTTGGATAATCTTCATCGATAAACAAAAGATAATTAATTTTATTTTCTTGGAGATAATTTTTTTCTTTTTCTAAAGAAAAATTTTTTTTGAAAGCGAAAAATTTTTCCACGCAAGAAATATTAAATTCTTGCCAGGCTATTTTTTCTGCTTGCCAAGCTTTTTCCAGGGAACCAAAAAAATCTTTAATAAATGAAATCTTTTTTGTTCCAAAGAGGTCGCTACAAGCAAAAGAAAAATAAAAATCTCTTTCGGAATTATTTTTTAACATAAGAATACAAAAAACCCTTGATAATTTTCAAGGATTTTTTTTCAGTGCTTATAAATATTTTTTTATCTCTTCAAATATTTCAGGTAGTTTTTTCTTTTCTTCGGCATTAAATCTTCCCAGGACAAATTTATCAGCTGGAATTGGATTTCGGAATAATTCATTTTTTACACCAAGACGAATCCTTGTAAACTTCTGAGTTTTTAAATGACTAATTAATGATTTAATACCATTGTGACCAGCACTACTGGAATCGGTAGCGATTTTGTGGATCCCAAAAGCAAGATCAATATCATCTTGAATAATAATTAAATTTTCGGAAAGGTCTAAATTCTTTTTGGCGACAATTCCTAGAGTTTTTTCAATCAAGCCATAATAATCCAAAACTTTTCGAACTGCTCGTCCGGAATTATTCATGAAAGTTAGGGGCTTGATTAATAAACCTGCTGGATATTCAGCGATCAGGGCTTCGAAACGTTTTTCTTCTTTCCATTTTGCTTCTGGAAATAAAAAATCTAGGGCAGAGAAACCGATGTTGTGTCTGGTGTTTTCGTACTCTTGGCCAGGGTTTCCTAGGCCGACAATTATTTTCATATTAATTATAAAGAAACGCTGATAAACAGCGCTTCTCCAAAAAATAAATTTATGATTTTGGTCTTCCTTCGCGAACGCCGTGTCTTTTTGGGTTCTTTTCAATACTCATTTTTACTGGTGTGCCAAGAAAGTTGTATTTTTCTCTTAGACGGTTTTCAATAAATCGAACATAAGAAAAATGAAGGTCGTCACGAGAGCCAATTCTGATGCCAAATTTCGGTGGTTCGGTGTGGGTTTGTTTGATTTCGTAAATATGAGGATGTTTCAATCCCTTTCCTTTGGCTGGGCGATGAGTTTTTACAATCTTGCTTAAGAATTTTGCTAGTTGTGATTCGCTGAGAGAAATTTTTCGGCAATTATCAATCTCAATCGCCATCGAGAGAAGGTGATTAATTTTTTTGCTAAGTTCTTCCGAAGAAAATTCTTTTTCTTTTTTCTGATTTTGTTTGCTGCTACCAGCTAAAGAAGAAATAAATTCAATTGGTGCCCAAGAAGCAAAAGGGAATTTACTATAAATATCTTCTCGCCATTTTTTTTGATTGCGATCTTCTATTTTGTCCCATTTGTTGGCAACAATTACCAAACTATTTCCACGATCAAAAATTTCTTGAACTAATTTGGAGTCTTGATGAGTAATTCCTTCACTGATATCAATCATTAAAAAAGCAATATCGGATTTTTTTAAGATAGCCAAAGTTTTTTCGATGCCATATTTTTCTAAACGTTCTGCTTTGTGTCCCTGGCGACTAATTCCGGCGGTATCAATAATTTCCAATTTTCTTCCTTGGAATTCAATTTCGGTGTTTTGTGGTTCGCGAGTAGTATGGGCAACATCGGAAACGATCACTCTTTCATAGCCCAGGATTGAATTCAGGAATGATGATTTGCCGACATTTGGTTTTCCTAAGATGCAAATTTTGATTGGTTCTTCCTCTTCTTTTTTAATGGCACTTGCTTTTAGGTTGCGTTCAATTAATTTTAGTTTTTTTAATTTGTTAACAATCTCTGCTAACAAATCACCAGTACCACTGCCACTGGCAGCCGAAATTAAAAGAGGTTCACCCAAACCAAGTTTGTTGAATTCAGCAGTATCTAATCTTTGTCTGGTACTATCTGTTTTGTTGGCAACTAAAATAATTTTGTTTTTTAGAGTAGGAACTTTTTTGATAATTTTTGCTAGTTCTTTGTCCTCAGCTAATAATCCAGATTTACTATCTACCACAAAAACAATTAAGTCGGCTTTTTCAAAATAAGCCTTTGCCTGTCTTTGAGTTTTTTCATCAATATCGGTTAGTTGTCCTTTTGATTTTTTTTCTAAAAAAATACTATCTAAAATACCAGCAGTATCAACAAGATCAAAATTAAAACCATCCCATTCTACTTCTCCTAAATTACTATCACGAGTAGTTCCTGGGATATCAGAAACCAATGCTTGTCTTTTTTCGACTAAGCAATTAAAAAGTGTGGATTTGCCAACGTTGGTTCTGCCAAATAGGGCAATTAATGGTTTTGTTTTTTTTGTCATTTTATTAATTAGTTCCAGTATTATTTTTGTCTCCTAAAATAAGAATAAAGTCTGGTCCGGATTTTTTTTCAGAAGCATCTTTTGTGACTGTTGGAGTGCTAGTGGCGGTGCTGCTCGCAAGATTTTCTTCATCGGAAATTTCAAGAGAATTTTCATCCACAATTTCTGTTGAGCTACTAATTTTGGTGGAAGAAGCTGTTTCTTTTTCATAGGCGGAAATTTTTTCTTCTAACCAAAGTGGCCAAGAAAAAGATACTTCGGCGTTGTAGGCAGCTTTCAGGACTTCCAAAGCTTCACTTTTAGTGCCATAAGTGAGATCGTAGATGGTATTTCTAGTATAGTTTCTTTCTTGAGAATTTCCTAATTTTAAAACAGTAAAACCAGCTTCCTTGAGAGCAGTTGAAGCCTTGGAAGCAATTCCTGAAATCCAAGTACCATTCAGAATTTCGATAGTTGCTGGGCTTTTTATTTTTTTTATTTTTATGGTTTCGGAACTGTTTAATTCAGGCACGGAAATATCTGCAGAATTGCTAGTGCCAGCAACAACATCACCAAAAATAGTATCAATCATGTCTCTGATTGGTTTGAAACTGTTACCGCGTGGCGTTAAAATATAAGCACCGCCATCACCTCGTCCATCAATTAATAAACCAGAAACACTATTATCTAAAACTTTGTTGGTGATTTGTGCTTTTTGAATATCTTTAAACATATTCCAAAGTTTAATCATTTCAGATACTTCCAAATTGGTTCCCACATGAGTATCTAATTGTCCGATAATTTTGGTTAGGGTGGCTGGGTTGGTTAAGGTGTTTCTGGAAAGAACTTTATCCTTGGCGGCTTCCAAAACAATTTGTTGTCTTTTGGCGCGAGCAAAATCATTTCCTTCAGCTCCTAAAGCGTGGCGGCTGCGAGCGTATTTCAAAGCAGTAGCGCCATCCATTTTTTGCCAGCCTTTATCAAAATGAAGGTGTTCATAGCGAGAATAATAATCAGCAGCATCTTCGCGACCAGCGATTGGATAAGTGTAATCATCAAAAGCATTTTCAACATAAACTTCTATACCACCAACTTCATCAATAATATTTACAAATCCTTCAAAGTCCGCGCGAACATAATAAGAAATTGGTTCGTCTAATAAACTGCTTAAAGTATCACAAACTGCTTTTCCGCCGCTTCCTTCTTGATCTTTCTCGGCGTAAGCATTAACACTATTAATTTTTCGCCAAACTCCATTATCATCCGGAGCAACCATATCTCTTGGAATGGAAATCATCGCCGCTTGTTTTGTTGATGGTTTTAAAGAAAGAAGAATAATCGTATCGGTTAAATTTCCACCATCATGATTTTTTCCGCCCATTCCTAAAAGAAGAATATTGATGCGGTCATTTTCTTCTCCTTCTAGTTGAGTGGTAGGGTTAATTACTAAATGAGATAAACCACCAAAAAAAGTATTTTTGAACCAGCCAGAAGAACTTTTGCTGGAAGCTAACATTTTGCCAGCAAACAGCAGGGCAATAACACCAAAAATTCCCAAATATATGAAAAGACGTTTGGTTTTTTTTCTTGGACGGGGCTCTTCTTCTAGAGGATAGCGATAACGTTCATTTTGTTCCATTTGTTGTTTGAAATCAATCATAAGTTTTTCAATAAAAGTCGGGCTGCGCGGAATCGAACCGCGATCGCACGAACCCGAATCGTGCATAATACCATTATACCACAGCCCGTTTTGCTAGCGCTTTGTGGACTCGGCGAGAATCGGACTCGCGTCTGAGCAATGCGAATGCCCCGTATTACCACTATACTACGAGCCCAAAAAAATATAGAGAATTGACCACTTAATATTAGCATAAAACACCATTAATTCAAGAATGATTTATTTGCTAAAAATACCTAGTTAATCTAAAATATTAATGTAAAAAGGATTTATTATATATTTTATGGTAAACAAGAAAACAATTTTTTCCGGTATCAAGCCAAGTGGAGATTTGACAATTGGCAACTATATTGGAGCAATCTCTCAATGGGTGGCTATGCAGGAAGAATATAATTGTATTTTTTCAGTGGTTGATTATCACGCAATTACTGTCAAACAAAAACCAGAAGATTTGCATCGTCGAATTTTGGATATTACCAAAATTTATTTGGCTGCCGGAATAAATCCAAAAAAATCCATTATCTTTCAGCAATCCACTATTCCGGCACATACTGAATTAGCTTGGGTTTTGAATTGCTATGGAACCTATATTTCTGATTTGAAAAAAATGATTCAATTCAAGGAAAAATCTGGCGACAAGCAAGATTCAGTTTCAGTTGGTATTTTTGATTACCCAGTTTT
>CAZCFX010000033.1:0-5125 GCA_964498085.1 uncultured Gammaproteobacteria bacterium | reverse complement strand
AAAGATGATGTTTCAAAAGCTTTTTCTGATAATCTAGTTTTGGTTGACACTAATAATCCAAATCAAAAAAAGATTTATTCCAAAAAAGCAACGAAAGAAGGTAGTTTTGAGATCAAACTCAATGTTACTGATAATCGCAACGGAGCAACTGCTTCTACTACTGCCAAAATTATCATTGGTAAAGACAAGCCAAGAATTGAAGCAGAAAATACTGATTTTATTTTAAATAAAAACAAGCTCCAATATTCTTTCTATATTTATGATAATTCGGCTGGTGACGAAGTGCCTGATTACACTTTAAAATTAAATGGTGGCGTTCAAGACAAATCACAGCAGCTTAAAAATGGAGATGTAGAAACTGGTTTAAGATTAAAAACTGAAAGAATAGAAAGAGGAAAATTTAAAATAACAATTTTTCAAGAAACGGGAATTATCGGTGGTATCTCAAATACTAATGATACAATTTTTAGATTTTCAGTTAGTTTAAAAAATTCAGTCGCCAATAAAGACTTCACTATCACCCTCAAGCAAGACAAACCAATTTTTGATTATCAATGCGAAGAAAATGTTCGCAAGTATGATTACTATAATTGTTTGATTAAGGTTTCAAATGAAGAGGATCATGATATTACTTATACGATTTCTGGTTTAACTGGCACTAATCCATCAACTAATCTATCTACCACCACCACTGCTAAAAATACGGTAACTATTTCTGGTTATGTTATTGCCAATAGTGCTCCTCAGCCACCAGTTATTGGCGAAGGTACTTGCACCACAAATAATGATAGCAGAACTTTGCAACGTGATGCGGCCACTAAAAAATTAAGAGATAATTATAACAGTATTTTAAGTAAAGGAATAAGATTTATTACTTTCTCAACTAGTACCACTTCAACTTCCACCAATAAAACTGGTGGCACAATTAGCACTAGTACTCCGGGTAATGAAACTTATCAATACGACAAAAATGTTTTGCCAAAATCTAGTTTCTTGTCTCCAATATTAAAAACTTTCGCTTTGATTAAAGCGTCTTTTGTCACTGGCGAGGCTTTGGCTAATAAATATACTGGTGATACTGGTGGCACTTGTCAAACTCCTGAACAGTTATATGAAGCTTATTGTCGTGATTTGCGAGCTCTTGACGAGACAATCTCCACAACTACCCCTCAAAGCGTTTTTCAAATTAAGATTACTGCTAGAAATGAATATAATGCTTCTTCTACCAGTGGTTTTTCTTTGAAAG
Organism: uncultured Gammaproteobacteria bacterium; assembly: GCA_964498085.1. Taxonomy (GTDB): domain Bacteria; phylum Patescibacteriota; class Patescibacteriia; order Patescibacteriales; family UBA12465; genus CAINDR01. The sequence goes on along the minus strand of CAZCFX010000033.1, from coordinate 3,879 downwards.
TTAATACTTATTGTGGTGACGGGGTTAAACAAGCGCCAAACCAAGAAAAAAGAGGCGGTTTATATAATGACGGTGTTGAAGAATGTGATGGAGTGGCTGGAGTCGCTGTTAGTGCTACTGACAGTTCAGCCAAAAAACAATATGCTTGTACAACCGGCACTGATCACGGGGTAATTCCAAACCCAATTACTACCAACGATTTTTGTCGCGCTACTGGTGGTTTCTGCGGTGATGGAATTTGTGGAGAAGATGATAGCACTTATACCGCCGATGATATTTTTGAAAAATACGATCCAGGTAATAATACTGACCAATATTGTCATGCCGATTGTGCTTATTGTGGTGATGGAATAGTGCAAACAAGCAAGGGCGAGGTTTGCGATCCAGGTGATCCATATTCAGTGCAAGCTTCTTTGGGAGAGGCTTGTAGTAAAAGATGTAAAATTGTTCGTGACTTGAAAATTTTACAAGTCTATCCTAGTAATGCCACTGATCATACTATCTCTGTAGAAGCAGCTTTAAGTGCTTTAGCAAATAATGAAGAATATCCTTCTTTTAGAAATAGTGTTTCCATTGAAAACATTAGCACCGATCCCGGAGAAATTGATTATAAAGTTGACACTATAACCATATCTGAGTTTAATACTTCAACCACTGGCTATTTGCCGACTGGAAATCCATTAGAAAAATATAATTTAATTGTTTTTGGTTTTGGCGCCGGGGATAGTGAAGATTTAAATTCTTCTTCAAAACTTCTTCTCGAAAATTTTATTCAGAATGGCGGTATGGTGATTTTTGGTAAGGGAACAATTTTTGGTCCAGCTCCTCTCAAAATTATTAATGGTGTTAATTTGAGAGTTTTTAATTCTTTCAGTCAATATTCCGGAGTTTCTGCTGCTTATCCGGGCACCCCTGACTCTAATTCAGTGAAAAAAAGTAGCTCGACTGCTTTCGCAGCAACTCAATTATTAGATTTGCCAAATCAATTTGCGATCAATACTTCATCAAAGAGATATAAATTGGCGAGTGACGGATCTTCTTGTGGTAATCAATGTTTAGGTGCTGTTTGCACGGCTTCTAGTTCTCGCCTAATTAATTGGTTTGATTTTTCATCTTCCGGTCCAGCCGCAGTAAAGGATGGTTCTTCTTGGGCAAGTACTTGTAACCGAGTAGGATTGCTACAATTATCTAGTACTAGTTCTGGTTTGAATCCTGAAGAATACAAAACTTTTGGTAATTTAGTTTATTATTTATCAACCTTAGTTTCTGGTGATAATTTTTAAGCATATGATTAACTGGCAAAATCGTCAGCACAAAATAATTATAATTAGCTCGGCAGTAATTTTATTAATTGCGATTATTTTTTTGCTTTTTTTCTTTTTTAATAAAAAAACAACAGACTTGCCAAAAAATGAAAATCAGCCAACAAATAATGAGCAAACAAAAAACTATTCCGTGCCGGAAAGTATCAAAGAGTGGCGAGAGAAAGAAACTGCTCGTTTGACTAAAGCTGAACATGATACAGCACTTTATCAAGAAATAAAAAATAGCAAAAATGCCGATCGTTGTCAGGAAATGCAAGGATTGAATGGGAAAAATATTTGTTTATTATCTCTTGCCTCTGATCTGCAAGATGAAAAAATTTGTGAGAAAATAAGCGATCAGGAATTTTTATTTGCTTGCCAAGAAAAATTTAAAAAATAATTAAATACTAAAAAAATAAATATACCTTTATGTTTAATGATTTAAACTCTTCCTCAGATGGAACAAAAGAAGTGGATGACATTTTTTCCGATGTCGATAAAACTCCAGCCCCGGCAGCGATGCCAACCTTTTCTGGTTCTTCGCCTGCTCAATCGCCAATACAAAATTCTGTGCCAAACCAAGTTTTCCCAGGTACTGGCAAGGAAGCTTATTTAAATGTAGAGGATAATATGCCAGCCGCTGGTGAACGAAGTACCAAATTTTTGAAGATGATTCTTATTATTGTCGTGATTGCTGCAGTTATTTCTGTGGTTGGTTATTTTGTTTATACACAATTTATTCAACCAAAAGAAGATGCTGGTAATTTAAATACCAATCCAATTATTAATGAAATTAATAACACCCCAGAAGATATTCAGAACGTGCAAAACACTATTGAACAACAAGAAAATAATCTGGCCAGCAGCTCTGATTTATTAAATGAAGTCCCAACCACAACTGACATGGTTAATCCAATTGATCCTTTAAATCCAGGAATGGCTTCAACAACCGAAAATCCGGTTTTAACCGAAAACCCAACAGAGGATCCAATGATGGCGACAGTAGATACTGATGGTGATGGCCTAACTGACCAAGAAGAAACCTTGGCTGGTACTGATATTAATAGTGTTGATACTGATGGTGATGGCCTTACTGATTATCAAGAAGTAAAAACTTATTCCACAAATCCTTTGAGTGCGGATACTGATGGCGATACTTACCCAGATGGTTCTGAAGTTGAAAAAGGTTATAATCCTAACGGTGAAGGGAAATTGGAAACAAAAGTCTAATTTTTTATGATGGATATTAAAGATTACCCAAAGCAAGGCAAACAAACAATCTGGACCAAGCCAATATATATTCATGTGATGCCGCAATTACGTCGTAAAGTTCCCAATAAAACTTTTATTGCGGTAGTGTCTTCCTGGGTACTTATTTTGGCTTTAGTAATAACTTATTTTTTGTTTAGATAGGCCTATGAATCTAAAAGGAAAAAAACTAGAAAAAGTTGGTGAAAACGAAGAATTAACTAAACGTTTGGATTCTGATTTTGTGGTTCACAATATGCCTTCACCACTTTCTTCTAGTCCTGAATCGGCTCGGGCGGGTTTTTCTGGACCACAGAGCCATAAAAAAACTGGCATTATAATTATTGTTGGTGGAGTTATTTTGATTTTAGGTTTGATTTATGCGGCTTATGCTTTAATTATCCAACCATCGCTTTCACCAAGTAATAATTCTCAACCAGAAATTACCAATGAGCCAGTAATTGAAAATGAAAATACTTTAACGCCAATGCCAGAACCGGCTACTTCTTCTTTGCCAAACTTGCCAGAAATTGAAGTGGCAACTAGTACAATGGCTAGCACTACTGATTTGGAAACACCAACCAGCACAGTTTCTTTGGTGGTTGTTGATTCTGATAGTGATGGTTTAAGCGATGAAGAAGAATTACTTCTTGGTTCTGACCCACAAAAAATTGATTCTGATGGTGATGGCAATGCGGATTTAATCGAAGTAAAAAATAGCTACAATCCTGCCGCCGCTGGTCGCTTGGTCGATTCCGCTTATTTAAGTTCTTTTGTTAATCCTTTATTAAAATATTCTATTTTATATCCGAAAGATTGGCTTTTAAAAAATTTAAATGGCAATGAAACCGTTTTAACCACTTCGAATGATGAGAATTATTTTGTTCAAGTTATTCATCAAAATAATATTAATAATTTATCAATCTTGGATTGGTTCCAAACCGAATTCCCAGAACAAGATCCAGGAGAAGCTAGATCAGCGACTGATGGTTCTTGGTCAGGGGTTTATAGCGCCGACAAAAAGGTATTTTATTTAAATGATCGAGCCAAAGCTAATATTTATGTTTTCTCGGTTGGGGCAGTAGAAGGAAATCCCGATAACTTTACTAATTTATTTGAATTAATGATTGATAATTTCAAACTAAACGTTACCGATTAAAATTAATTTAAATACAAAAAAACAACGCTCAAAAAAGCGTTGTTTTTTATTTGATATTTTTTATTCACCAATTACTTTATCAATCAAGCCATATTTTTTTGCTTCTTCAGCGCTCATGTAATTATCTCGATCACTATCTTTTTCGACAATCTCACTTTTTTTCCCGGT
>CAZCFX010000032.1:0-5236 GCA_964498085.1 uncultured Gammaproteobacteria bacterium | reverse complement strand
CCTTCATCAACATAAAGACTCTTGATCATTAAATTGTCCCGACTGATGCCATAAAGATTATCGGCATTAGCAATAGCGGATTCGATTAATTTTTGCAATGGACCAGCTGCGAGCTTGTTAGCGAAACGAAGTTGGTTAATTGCTTTGTCAACCGGTAATGTTCTAACAAGGTCCGAAACTAAACGAACTTTGCGAGGGGACATCCTCAATTGGTTTAAACTTGCTTTAATTTCCATAGGATTCTTGATTAATATAAGAAGGGATTACTTTTTAGCTTGCGCTTTTGCCATTTTACCACCATGAGAAACAAATTTTTTGGTGGAAGCAAATTCACCCAAACGATGACCTACCATATTTTCAACAACATAAACTGGAACATGGATTTTTCCATTGTGAACACCAAAAGTAAAACCAACCATGGCTGGAGTAATAGTACAAGCGCGATCCCAGACTTTGATCACCGCTTTATCACCCGGCTTGGCATCTTGAACTTTTTTGATAATACGTGGGTTAATATATGGTCCCTTTTTCAAACTTCTTGACATAATTTTTTGGAGAGAATTTTAATTATTATTTTCTCTTAGAGCGACGTTTAACAATCATCTTGTTGGAACGGCTATTCTTTCTGGTTTTAACACCAAGGGCTGGTTTACCCCATTTGGTTTTTGGATTCTTCAAACCGATTGATTGGTTACCTTCACCACCTCCATGTGGATGATCAACTGGATTCATCGCAGTACCGCGAACGGTTGGGCGAATACCTAATAAACGAGTGCGACCGGCTTTTCCTAGTTTGAAGTGACGTAATTCAGGATTGCTAACTTGACCGATAGTACAAAGACATTCTTTTCTAACTAAACGGATTTCGCCACTTGGCATTTTTAATTGAGCATACTTCCCTTCAACACCCATGACGTAAACAACGTTACCAGCACCACGACAGATTTTTGCTCCTTTACCAGGTTCTAATTCAATGTTGTGAATTTGAACACCAGCTGGAATAAATTGAACCGGCATTGCGTTACCAACTTTGATTTCAATTAATTCTTGTGAGCTAAGAACGGTATCGCCAACTTTCAAGCCTAATGGCATGGTGATGTAGCGTTTTTCTCCATCAGCATAATTCAATAAACAAATTCTGGAACCGCGACCTGGATCGTATTCAATGGAAGCAACTTTTGCTGGTACGCCAAATTTTTCACGTTTAAAATCAATAGTACGAATATATCTTTTGACACCACCGCCAATGTGACGAACAGTAATTTTTCCTTGAGAGTTGCGTCCACCGGTTTTTTTCTTGATGACCAGTAATTTTTTTTCTGGTGTAGAAGTGGTGATGTCCGCAAAATCATCGAAAGTAGCTTGGCGTCGTCCTGGAGTATTCGGTTTTACTTTTTTAATTCCCATATGTATTCAATAAAAAATATTTTCAATTAGACTCCTTCGTAAATGCTGATTGTGTTTCCCTTAGCGAGAGTAACAATCGCTTTTTTGAAATCTTTTCGTTTTCCTTTTACTCGGCCGCGGACTACTGCTTTTCCTTCCTGACGAATCAGATTAACTTTTTCTACTTTTACACCATAAACGGAAGTGATTGCTTTGGCTACTTCAATTTTGTTGGCGTCAATACTAACCATAAAAACATATTTGTTTTTGGCGCCCAAATCAGCAGCTTTTTCAGTAATCATTGGTTTTACTAAAACGCGATAAGCAGAAGCAGATTTTTTTCCTTCCTTTGCTTTGACTGCGGTTTTTGCAGTAGAAGCAGTTGGAGTGGAATAAAGATCCTTCATGCTCTTCTCTTCTTTTTTTGTCGCCGGCTTTTTTGCCGGTTTCTTTTCAGTAGTACTTGTAGCCATATGTTTAATATACTGCTTCTAATTATTTACTATATTGGTCGGAAATCTTTTTTACCGCATCTTCGGTCATGATTAGGTTGCGATATTTTAGAACATCTAAGATGTTTAGATTTTCCAAGTTGATAATTTCCACACCAGCTAAATTGCGACCGGAATATTTTACTTTTTCATCTTTGGCGGAATTGATTACCAAGACGCTGCGACGTTCATTTGCCAAAACTTCTTTTTCGATTGCAGTAAGAACGTTGTTGAAATCTTTGGTTTTGAAAGCTGGTAATTCTAATTTGTCCAAAGCAACAAAACTGGCATTGGCAACCTTGTCGGAAATAGCCATTAATAAAGCTTTTTGCTTCATTTTTTTGTTGATTTTGACGCTGAAGTTTCGATCGCTAGTTGGACCAAAAATTACACCACCGCCACGCCATAATGGAGAACGGCTAGAACCAGCGCGAGCGCGGCCAGTACCTTTCTGTTTCCATGGTTTTTTACCACCACCACGAACTTCACTGCGATCCTTGGTGTCAGCTAAAACTTGTCTCTCATTGGACATTTGAGCAATAACCGCTTGATGGATTAATTCTTCATTAGCTTTTAAGCCAAAAACTTTGTCGGAAACTTCTAATTCACTAACTTCTTTGGCACTTTGATTGTAGACTTTGATTTTCATCTTATGGGTAATGACTTGACCGACAATTTTCATTGAAGCGGTGAAGCCCGTCTTATTTTACTCTTGTTTTGCTTCTTCGGCTGGAGTTTCAGAGGAAACTTCTTCAGCAACTGGTGTTTCTTCAACTACCGGAGCTTCTTCGACTACTGGTGTTTCTTCTACTACTGGAGCTTCTTCAACTGGTGCTTCAACTGTTTTCTCAGTGCTTGGTAATTCTTTTGTTAATTTCAATTCACCTTCGGCTTTGATGGAAACTAATCCGGAGATTGCTCCTGGAATAGCGCCTTTGATGTAGATCAAACCTTTTTCTTCATCAACGGAAACGATTTCTAAGTTACTGATTGTTACTTGTTCATTTCCCATTTGACCAGCCATTTTCATTCCTTTGAAAACGTGAGCTGGACCTTTTGGACCGATAGAACCAGGCATGCGGAGTTGGTCTTTGTTACCATGACTCTTGCGTCCACCAGCGAAATGATGACGTTTTACTGGACCTTGGAAACCTTTACCTTTGGAGATACCAGTAACTTTTATTTTTTCTCCCTTGGCAAAAATGTTGGCAAGAATCAAATCACCGACTTCGGCGGAAATATTTTCAATTCTGAATTCTTTTAAGTTGCGGACGCTGTGATTTTCTGGAGCTAAAGCATTGGCTCCTTTCAAATGACCAAGTTGAGGTTTGGCAATATTTTTGTTCTTTCTCCAACCAAAACCAATCTGCAAAGCAGAATAGCCATCTTTCTTTTCGTTCTTGATTTGAGTTACAACACAAGGACCAGCTTGAACCGGAGTGACAGCGATAACGCGATCCCCTTCCCAAACTTGAGTCATGCTTAACTTTTTTCCTAGAATAAACTTCATATAAATAAAAAACTGGTTGAAAACCAGCCTTAAAAATAAAAACCAAAAAAGATAGAATACTTACCGGAATCTTTAATTTTTTATTTTTATTGTTTGGCGGTTTTACCTCCGATTACGTAAACAAATCCTACTTGCGCACTTTCTCCTGTAATATTAGGGGAGTTACGCTAGTCATTTCTGTACGCTTTAAATATTTTAATCTAACAATAATATTCTACTGCATTTTTATCTCCAAGTCAACCCCTGCTGGAAGACTGAGATTTGTCAAATCTTCAATAGTTTTTGCTGATGGGTCAACAATGTCGATAATCCTTTTGTGAACTCTCATTTCGAATTGGTCACGAGAGTCTTTGTGAACAAAAGTAGAACGGTTTACTGTGTACTTTCTTTTTTCTGTTGGCAAAGGGATTGGACCAAAAAACTGAGCATCGCTTCTTTCAATGGTATCCACAATGGTTTTGGTGGATTGGTCAATGATTTTGTGATCAAAAGCTTTGATTTTGATTCTGATTCTCTGTTTGAATTCTTTGTCTTCTTTTTTCTCTGGCATAGAAATAATGAACTAGTTTATAAATTTTTATTTAAAATAAACACAGTTTGCCCGCCTTCCCTTTCAAGAAGGCGGGCTAGAGTGATTACTTTATGATTTTGGTTACAACACCAGCACCAACAGTGCGGCCTCCTTCGCGAATAGCGAATCTGCCTTTTTCTTCAAGAGCAACTGGAGAAATTAATTTGATTTTCAAATTAGCAGTATCTCCAGGCATTACCATTTCAACGCCTGCTGGTAATTCGATTTCACCAGTAACGTCAGTTGTACGGATGTAGAATTGTGGTTTGTAGCCTTTGAAGAATGGTTTGTGACGACCACCTTCATCTTTTCCTAAGATATAAACTTCACCTTCAAATTCAGTGTGAGGAGTGATTGAACCCGGTTTGCAAAGTACTTGTCCGCGTTCAACTTCGTTTTTCTTGGTACCGCGGAGCAATAAACCAGCGTTATCACCGGATTGACCTTGGTCTAATTGTTTGTTAAACATTTCAACACCAGTAACGGTTGTTTTTTTGGTGTCCATCAAACCAACGATTTCAACTTCTTCACCAACTTTGATGATACCGCGTTCGATACGACCAGTAACTACTGTGCCGCGACCTTCAATGGAGAAGATATCTTCAACTGGCATCAAGAAAGGATGATCAATATCACGAGCTGGAGTTGGGATGTAGGAATCAATAGCTTCCATCAACTTCATGATTGGTTCAGCATCTGGACCAGATGGGTTTTCTAAAGCTTTTAAAGCACTACCACGAATGATTGGAGTTTTATCTCCTGGGAAGTCCCATTTGTTTAATAAATCACGAACTTCTTCTTCAACCAAGTCGATTAATTCAGCATCCTCAACCATATCGCATTTGTTCAAGAAAACGATAATGTAAGGAACGCCAACTTGTTTAGCAAGTAAGATGTGTTCGCGAGTCTGTGGCATAGGGCCATCAGTAGCGGATACAACCAAAATTGCACCATCCATTTGAGCAGCACCAGTGATCATGTTTTTAACATAGTCGGCGTGTCCAGGACAATCTACGTGAGCATAGTGACGAGTTGCTGATTCGTATTCAACGTGAGCAGTTGCAATGGTGATACCACGAGCTTTTTCTTCTGGAGCGGAATCGATTTCATTGACGCCCTTGTGAGAAGCGTTCATGCCGTTAGCACCAAAAACAGCTAACATTGCGGCGGTTAATGTAGTTTTACCATGGTCAACGTGGCCGATTGTGCCGATGTTGACGTGTGGTTTGGAACGGTCAAATTTTTCTGCCATTTTTATTGTTACGACCCTCAACTAAA
>CAZCFX010000031.1:1924-5635 GCA_964498085.1 uncultured Gammaproteobacteria bacterium | reverse complement strand
AAAATTTTGTTATTTATTTAATATTTGATGTTTTTTTATTTTTATGGATTTTACCTAAATTTTATTAAAAATTTATGTGAAATTAAGGGTATCTTTGTTATAATGTAAAATAATTAGAAGAATAAAGTTATTATAATAAATTTAAAATATATGCAGAAAATATATTTGAAACAATTAAAAGAATTGATAATAACGGCAAGGAGTATTGGTCTTCAAGGGACCTGTCAAAAGTACTGGAATATACTGATTATCGAAATTTTCTCGGAGTAATAGAAAAAGCAAAAATAGCTTGTAAAAACAGCAAAGAAATTATCCACAACCATTTTGTTGAAGCCAACGAAATGGTTGAAATTGGCTCAGGCGCGGAAAAGTCAGTCGATGTTATTTATCTTTCTAGGTATGCTTGTTATTTAATCGTACAAAATTCAAACCCCACAAAAGTAGTAGTGGCGAAGGGGCAAACCTATTTTGCAATTCAAACTAGAAGGCAAGAAAATAAAGATAGTTTGATTGAAGATAACAATCGTGTTTTTTTGCGTGCTGAAATGAAAAAGCATAATATTTCATTAACCAAAACCGCATCGCTGGCAGGTGTTGAAAATTATGCTATTTTTCAGAATTATGGCTATAAAGGTTTGTATGGCGGACTCACAACACAAGATATTCATGTTAGAAAAAAATTAACAAAATCTCAAAAAATTCTGGATCATATGAATAGTGAGGAGTTGGCCGCTAATTTATTCCGCGCTACTCAAACTGATGCAAAAATAAAGCGAGAAAATATTAAGGGCCAAATGAATGCAAATTTAGCACACTATGAGGTTGGTCAAAAAGTTCGTAATACTATTGCTAATCTTGGCGGTACTATGCCGGAAGAACTTTTAGTGCCAGATGCAATCACAAAGGCAAGCGCAAGAATAAAAAAAGCAAAAAAAACTATTAAAAAATAGCGACCACGGGGCCGCTATTTTTCTTATCTCCTTCTTCTAATTCGCCGATAAATATAACGTATCAAGAAAAATAATCCTGCAATAACAATAATAAATATCCCCAGTCCTAATCCAACATAATTAAAATAAGCAGTGAAGGGAGATTTTTCAGCAAAAATTTTTAAAGCCGGCAAACTAATAGTTGTTTGATACATTTCTTTCGCTGTCCACAACTCTTTAATTCCCACAACCAAGGTATATTTTCCTTGGTTGTTTTTATTATAAACTTTTAATAAATAATTTCCCGGATTTAATTCGATAGTTTTTTCTGGTCCGGCAAAATAATTGTCATTAGCAAATTTTTCGTGAAAAATTGGCCAATCACTTTGTTGACCATCTAAAACTGCTAATAATTCTCCATTTTCTGAATTTAAATCAATAGAAAAATCTTTGCTTGCATCAGCAATCTCTGGAACCAGAATTTGAAAATAAAAATCCTGTTTTTCGGTTATTTGAAAACGATAATACTCTGCTTACCAATTAAACCTTAAAAAAACCATAAGTAATGCAAAAAAAGATTTTAATTGTTGAAGATGATGAAGATGTCGTTTCCTATTTAAAAGATATCTTTAGAAATTTATTGGGAATAAAAAATGTTGAATTTTTCTCTGTCTATGATGAAAAGTCAGCATTGGAATTATTAAAAAAAGAATCAATTGATTTAATAACTTTGGATGATTACTTAATTTGTGGTCACGGAAGAGATATTTTGAAAAAAATGTCTGATGAACAAAGAAATAAAACAATTGTTTTTAGTTATGACATCCCATTTTAAATTGAGTGCCAAAAACAGAATATTTCTGTCGTTGGCAAAAGTGATGACTCTTTTCAAAGAATAAAAGAAGAGTTCGAAAAAAAGAAATAATTTTGCAAAACAAACAAAAAACTAAGAGCTTATTAAATAATAAGCTCTTTTTTTCTTCCTTTTTCCCTTTTTTCCTTCTATAATTAAAGGACTATTAACTAATTTTTCTCTTATGAATAAAAAAGTACTTTTTATCATTTCTACCATCTTGGTGGTTGTTCTTTTTATTGTTGTTTCTTTTTTTGTTTATTTTAATAATCAAGAAAAGGAAATTGTTTCACCGGTTTCTGAAAATAATTCAGTAGAGGATAATATAATTAATTATGACGATCAAGCTCTTGAAGTGGCAGAAACACCGATAGCTTCAATTGCCAATCCGGCTAGCGAAAATTGTCTTCAGCAAGGAGGTCAAGGAAGTATTCAAACAAAAGAAGATGGCAGTCAATATTCTTTATGTTATTTTGATGATGCTCGCGCTTGTGAGGAATGGGCAATGTTTCGTGGCGAATGCCCAGTCGGCGGTGTGAAAACTACTGGCTACGATACTGTTGAACAAAAATATTGTGCCTGGGTTGGCGGCAGAACTTTTGCTGTTGAAAATGCGGTTTGTACTTTCGAAGATGATTCTACTTGCTCAGTTGTTGATTTGTATTCTGGCGCTTGCCAAAAAGGAGATTCTCTTCAAAAATAATTTTTTATGTCCAAAACAATTTCCATTAAAATTTTTCATCAACTCTATTCTCCACGATCAAACTCACGAAAGAGAGAAAATGGTCGCTTGTTGATTGTTGCCGGTTCGGAAAAATATCATGGCTCTTTGTTTTATGCTCTCAAATCAGCATCTCGAGTGCTTGGTTTGATTTATGTTTTATCAACCAAAGAAAATTTGCGCTTGGTCTCCAAATTAAAAAGCCAAACCGCTAGCTTTATTCCGGTAGCAAAAATTGATGAAGTAATAGTAGATGCAGTTTTGATTGGTCCGGGGATGGGAATATCGCCGCGCACTCGCCGTTTGGTGAAACAAGTTTTGGAATCTGGGCAGAAGGCGGTTTTGGATGCTGACGCTTTGAGTATTTTGGATGAAAAGCTAAAAGAGAAGTTGAATCCAAATAATATTTTGACACCGCATCATGGTGAATTTGAAAGAGTTTTTAATTTAAAACCAACTGCCATTAATCTCAAGGCGATGGCCAAAAAATACCATTGTCATATTGTTTTGAAAGGGAAAGAAGATTTACTGGCTGATTCAAAAGGTAATATTGTTGCTAACAAAACCGGTAACGCTGGCTTGGCCAAGGGTGGCAGCGGTGATGTTTTGGCTGGGCTAATGGCTGCTTTTTTCTGTAAGAATGACGCTTTTTTGTCCGCACAGGCAGCCGTCCTGGCAGTTGATCTCGCTGGCGATGAGCTTTTCAAAACCAGAAAACATTTTTATGATAGTGAAGACCTGGTAGAGCAATTGCCACTAACATTGACAAAACTATTCAAAAAATAAATTTATTTCATGAATATTAACGATTTACAACTTTTAGCTTCTCCTGCTGGCCAGGAATTGTTAAATAAATATCAAAACTATCAAGATCAGGAATTGGAAAACCTGATGTTTAAGGTGGAGAAATCGGAACGAGAAATAATGCGGGCGGTTGTTACTTTAATCAAATTGCGTCATCGAGCAAAAGACAAATTTTCCTTAGCCGAAAAAATGTTTTTTACTGCTGATGGACAAGAACAATCTACTGGCGAAAAAATTGCTGAATATATTGCTGGGAGATTTGGTGAAGGTCTGAATATTGTTGACCTTACTTGTAGTATTGGCGGTAATCTAGTTTATTTGGCGCAGAAAAATAATTTAACCGCCGTTGATCAAAACGAAGCTAATCTTTTTTGTGCGCAGAAAAATGCTGAAGTTTATGGTGT
>CAZCFX010000031.1:0-1824 GCA_964498085.1 uncultured Gammaproteobacteria bacterium | reverse complement strand
AAAATAAAGACATCTTTCGTACTTTACGAGTAATTACTTTTAATAAATATTCTCTAAAAAATGTTCAAAAAATAATTAAAGAACAGGGCGTTGAAAAAGGCAATATTATTTCCCGCGGTTTTCCGGTTAGCAATGAGGATTTATATAAAAAACTCAAAATAAAAGAAGGAGGAGATTTATTTTTAATTTTCACTACTTTTCAAGATAATAAATATTATTTTGTTTTATCAAAACTAGAAAAAAATATATGAAAAAAATAATTATTGCTATCTCCGCTTTTATTTTATTCTTAGTTTTACTTTATTTTGCTATTTTCGGCAGAGCTTTAAAACAACAAGAAAATCATCTAGGCATTTTGTTGATTTTGCCTCAAACAATTTTTAGTTCGGAGGCAGTTAGGATAGATAATCAAAAATATCTAGCCAAAAATTCGGTTGATTTTATGAAAACCATGAAACGTCAGGGATTTTCCAAGGTTGATCAAATGGGCTCCGGGTATTTTTTGGAGAAAGATGGCGAACATTATCTTTCTAGTAGTCGAATGTACTCTTCCCGTTTTATGACCTTTACGATTCCAGCAGCAGTTAAATAAATATGCTATAATACAATTATGCAAATTATTGACACCAAAAAAGAGCTCTCAATTTTTAGGAGAGCCAAAAGTTTCGCTAATGCTGGAAGAGGAATAAAAATGTTTCTCAAAATAACACCCAATGCTTGGATTGAATTGGCAATCGGCTTATTGGTTGTTTTTTTTGGTTTTTATTTTAATATTACTCGCATAGAGTGGTTGATGGTTGTTTTTGCTTGTGGCTCAGTTCTGGCAGCCGAAGCTTTTAATACTGCCATGGAAATTGATATCAACCTCACTTCACCGGACTACCATCCTTACGCCCGAGACACCAAAGATGTGGCTGCCGGGGCAGTGCTCATTTCTTCAATAATGGCGGCTATTATTGGAATTTTGGTTTTTGGTCACTATATTTTCTAGCTAATCTTGACAAATTTATTATTATATTGTATAATAGAACTACGTATCAATTATTACGTCATTTAAAAAATAAATATAAAAACCAAAACAAAAGGAGAAATAATGGAAAATTTATTAGCAGTTGAGTATCAACAAAAAATTGTTGAATCAACAAGAGAATTTTATTTCACAGCAGATTACAGATGGTCATTCAGGGAAATCTTGGAAAATCCTTGCAATTCTTATAAGGTTGCTAGATTTAATAAAATGATTTTTCCGTTTCCAAAAGAAAGAAAGGGCCAATTAGTAGAATTAGTAGGAAAAATCTTTTCGGGAGATGATTACTACGACATTCTAGTAAAAATGAATGAAGAAGGATTTTTTAGATCCAATCTTTATGAAGGTTCATTTTTTTCTAAGAAATTCCCGAGAGTACAGCACGAGTTACCTTTTTTCTCTCCAGCTAGAACCATTCCAGGTCGTCAGCAGGGAGAATTACTTTCTCCATATTTCTCAGCAAGAGAATCCGGAGAAAAAATTCTTATATTAGAAGACATCAAAAATAGCAGCAAAATTAATATTTTAGGTGTCAAAATAGTAGAAGTTTTATAGAAAGAAAAATTATCAACAAAAACAAAAGGCTTATTTAAAAAATAAGCCTTTATTTTTTTCTCTAGTCTTGCGGTTTTTTAAAAAATCTGTAAAATAGAAGTATTAATTGGAGAGGTGCCAGAGTGGTCTAATGGAACAGTCTTGAAAACTGTCGCTGGTGCAAGCCGGCCCAGGGTTCGAATCCCTGCCTCTCCGCCAATAAAAAAGGCTTCATTTTGTGAAGTCTTTTTTGTTGCTGAACA
>CAZCFX010000030.1:0-5756 GCA_964498085.1 uncultured Gammaproteobacteria bacterium | reverse complement strand
AAATAATTAATCATATGGCCGAGAAAAAAGTTGCCAAGAAAACCGTAAAAACTACTGCTTCTTCAAAAAAGACAGCTGCTCCAAAGGTTGTAAAAATCAAAAGATTTGCTCCAGTAGCTGCTCCAGAAAAGAAGACTATCCAGAAAAAATTCAACGGAGTAGTAGTAAGCGACAAAAACGACAAAACAATTGTTGTTTTAGTTGAACGCGTTAAGCTTGATCCAAAATATAAAAAAAGATTTATCACCAGTAGCCGTTACAAAGTTCATGATGAAAAAAATGAATACAAAACTGGTGACAAGGTTACTTTCGTAGAATGCCGTCCAATGAGCCGCGATAAACGCTGGCGAGTAATCAAATAATTGTAAAGATATGATTCAAACTCAAACTGTATTAAAAGTAGCAGACAATTCCGGCGCAAAGAATGTTCTCTGTATTCAAGTTTCCGGTGGTTACAAAAAACGTTACGCCAGTGTTGGTGATATCATTGTTTGTGCTGTTCGCTCAGCTGCTCCTCATGCCCCAATCAAAAAGGGTGATGTCGTAAAAGCAGTAGTTGTTCGCACAAAGAAAGAAATTCGCCGCGCTGATGGTTCATATTTGCGTTTTGATGATAATGCTTGTGTAATAATTACTGACAAAGAAAAGAAAGAGCCAAAGGGAACCAGAATTTTTGGTCCAGTAGCTCGCGAAATTCGTCGCGCTGGCTTCGTAAAAATCGCCTCATTGGCGCCAGAAGTATTATAATCATTACGGAAAGAGTTTAAAGTTTCAATAATATGTCAATCAAAAAAGGAGATAAAGTAAAAATTTTGACCGGAAAAGACAAGGGTAAAACTGGAAAAGTTTTGCAAATCTTGCCTGCCGAAGGTCGAGTTAGCGTTGAAGGTCTAAACCTTTTAGTCAAACACCTTCGCCCTCGCCGTTCTGGTGAAAAAGGCCAAAGAATCGAATTCCCGGCTTTTATTAATTTGTCCAATGTGGCAATCATTTGTCCAAAGTGTGGCAAACAAAGCAGATTGGCTTCCAAAGTAGTAAAAGGAGAAAATAAAGATCAGAAATTCCGTGTTTGTAAAAAATGCCAAGAAGTCATTGAATAAGTTTCAATCTAAAATTGTCCAATCAATATGATTAATATCAAAGAACAATATAAAAACGTCGCCGTTCCTCAACTGAAAGAAAAATTTGGTTTCAAGAATCCAATTCTTGTGCCAAAAATTTCCAAGGTAGTTTTGAATGCCGGCTTCGGTAAGCACACCAAAGAAAAGGAGCTTATTGCTAATATTGAAAAGAGCTTAGAAAAAATCGCTGGTCAAAAACCAATGATGTCCAAAGCCAAGAAGTCTATTTCCGCTTTCAAAATCAGAGAGGGAATGGTAATCGGTTCAACCGTCACTCTTCGCGGCAAAAGAATGAATGATTTTCTCAACAAACTCATCAACGTTACTTTTCCTCGCGTGCGTGATTTCCGTGGTATCAGTGATAAATCAGTTGATAATCGTGGCAATATTACTATCGGTTTCAAAGATCAAAGTTGTTTCCCAGAAATCAAGGCCGAAGATGCTGACCACTTATTTGGCTTAGAAGTATGTATCGCTACTAATGCGAAAAATAAAGAAGAAGGTCTTGAATTATTCAAGCTTCTCGGTTTCCCTTTCAAAAAGAACCAATAATTATTAATTGATATGGCAAGAACTGCATTAATTGTTAAAGCAAAAAGAAAACCAAAATTTTCCACGAGAAAAATCAATCGTTGCTGGCGCTGCGGCCGCAATCATGGATATATGAGAGACTTCGGTCTTTGCCGTATTTGTTTTCGTGAATTAGCTAACAACGGTGATCTTCCGGGCATCACAAAATCTAGCTGGTAATTTCCGGTCCCGGTTTTAAAGATAAAAATATTATTATTGAAAAAATATGACAGATCCAATCGCAGACATGTTCACAAGAATCAGAAACGCTTCCGCCGTTAAAAAGGCCGAAATCGTTCTGCCTTTGAGCAAGCTCAAGCTTGAAATCGCCAAAATCATGGAGAAAGAAGGCTGGATTAAAAAGGCAGAGGTGCTTTCTAACGCTAACGTTGGCAAGAAGGCCGGTTTTGATGAACTGCGAATCGCTTTGAAATACCAGAAAAGTGGACGCCCAAGTATTAGCTCCATCAAACGTATCAGCAAACCAGGTTTGCGTGTTTATGTTGACAAAGATCATATCCCAACTGTTTTGAACAATTTCGGTATTGCAATTTTATCCACTTCCAAAGGGGTAATGACCAATCATGAAGCTCGCAAAGAAAAAATTGGCGGCGAAGTGCTTGGAGAAATCTTCTAATTACTAAATAGAATTTTAAACATATGTCACGATTAGGAAAATTACCAATCATCTTGCCAGCTGGCGTTACTGTTGTTTTTGAAAAAAACATCTTAACTGTCAAAGGACCAAAAGGAGAATTAAAACGCGAAGTTAAAAAGCCAGTAGTCTTAACTATTAGCGAAAAAGAAATCGTTGTTTCTGTTGAAGATCCTACCGACCAAAAACAACGTGCTTTTTGGGGCTTATTCCGCGGCTTAATCAACAATATGGTTGTTGGCGTTAGTGTTGGTTTTATCAAAAAACTAGAAATCAATGGTGTTGGTTACCGTGCTAACGTTGCTGGGAAAGTTTTAAACCTAAGTCTTGGTTATTCCCATCCAATTGTTTTCAATTTACCAGAAGGAATCACTGCCACTGTTGAAGGAAATGTTATTGCTATTTCTGGAATCGACAACGAATTAATTGGTAACATTGCTTATAAAATCAGAAAATTCCGCAAGCCTGAACCTTACAAAGGAAAAGGTGTAAAATATGAAACAGAAGTTATTAGACGCAAGGCCGGCAAATCTGCCGCCAAAGGTAAATAATTAGCATTTTGTGAAATAATATGAATACCCAAAAAGCCTTACAAGTAAATAAAGAGAGATTACACAAAAAGATTCGTGCAAAAATCAGCGGTACTGCTGAACGTCCACGTTTGAGTGTTTTCCGCTCTTTGCGTGGCATGAATTTGCAGTTAATCGACGATGTTGCCGGGATTACCTTGGCTAGCGTTAACACTCGCGAAGTAAAAACCAAAGGCACCAAAACTGAAATCTCCCGTGAAGCTGGAAAAATGATGGCTGAAAGAGCCAAAAGCAAGGGAGTTACTGCTATTGTCTTTGATCGTGGTGCTAATCGCTATCACGGCCGTGTTCAAGCAGTTGCGGAAGCAATGCGTGAAGCGGGAATTATTTGCTAACCTTAAAGTCCTAAATTTATATTTATGTCTGACGAAAAGAAAAATCAAACTGTTGAAACAAAAACATCCGAACGTCCTCAAGGCGGCGAAAGAAAACGCCCTGCCGGTGGTGCTCGCGGTCCAAGACGTGGTGGCAATGATCGTGAAAAACCTCGCGATGAATTTGAACAACGCATTCTTGATGTAGCCAGAGTTACTCGTGTTATGGCTGGTGGAAAAAGAATGAATTTCCGAACTTGTGTCGCTATTGGTGATCGCAAAGGAAAAATCGGTGTTGGTGTTGGCAAAGGAGCTGATGTCACTATGGCAGTCAACAAGGCAGTTAATCGTGCCAAAAGAGATATGATTACCGTTACTATGGTTGATGGAACTATTCCTCATGAAGTTCTTGGCCATAATGGCGCTTCTCGTATTATTTTTAAACCAGCAAAAAAAGGTAAAGGTATTATCGCTGGCGGTGTTGCTCGTTCTATTTTGGAATTAGCTGGTATTAACAACGTAACCAGCAAAACTTTGGGTGGCAACAACAAACTGAACAATGCTCGTTGCACCATCAAAGCTCTTGCTTCCTTACGCACCCAAAAACCAGCAGTTGCTGAAAAAGAATAATTAAACAAATTAAATTTATATAAATAGTATGTTGTCATTAAACTCCATACCCGCTTCAAGCGGCAAAAAAGATCGCAAAAGAGTTGGTCGCGGAAATGCTTCCGGGCATGGTACTTATAGTACTCGTGGTCAAAAGGGTCAAAAATCCCGTTCCGGCGTTAGTAATTTAAAGCGCTTGGGTATGAAGCAGCAATTATTGCAGACTCCAAAAACTCGCGGTTTCAAATCTTTGCAGCCAAAAAATCAAGTGGTTAATGTTAAATTAATCAACCTCAACTACAAAGAAGGTGAAGTTGTTAGCCCAACTACTTTATTTGAAAGAAATATCATTTCCAGAATTTCCTTGCCGGTGAAAATCCTCGGTAAAGAAAAATTGACTGTCAAAGTAAAATTTGAAGGCGTCAAAATGAGTGAAACTGTAAAAACCCAATTATAATTACTTAGACGTCGCGTTTTGCGCGATGTCTTTGTATTGCTTATATGTTTGAAAAATTAAATCAAATTTGGAAAGTAAAAGATTTGCGCAAGAGTATTATTTTTGTGCTCTTAATGTTGGTAGTTTTTCGTTTAGCAGCCCATATTCCGATTCCAGGAGTTAATGCCGTTGCTTTGAAAAATCTTTTTGCCAGCAATCAAATTTTGGGAATGATGAACCTCTTTTCCGGCGGTGGCATGGAGAATTTTTCGATTGTGATGATGGGTATCGCTCCTTACATTACCTCTTCAATTATTTTCCAACTTTTAGGAATGATTTTCCCAAAAATTCAGGAAATGCAAAAAGAAGAATCCGGACGTCAAAAAATCAATCGTTGGACCCGTTGGGCTACTGTTCCTTTGGCTGCCATGCAAGCTTACGGTATGATTGTTCTTTTGCAACGTTCAGGTAGTGGAATTTTAGGGGCTATTTCTCCTTTTGATATGATTAGTATCATTATCACTATTACTGCTGGTACTATTTTCTTGATGTGGATTGGTGAATTAATTTCTGAAAAGAAAATTGGTAATGGTATTTCTTTATTGATTTTTGCTGGTATCGTTGCTTCCATTCCACAACAAGCTATCCAACTCTATCAAACTTTTGATTCTAGCAAATTATTCATGTTGATTGGTTTTGCACTTGTTGGTTTGATCACTATTATTGGGGTGGTTATTATTAACGAAGGACAACGCAATATTCCAGTTCAATATGCTCGTCAAATTCGTGGTAGTCGCGCTTTCGGTGGCACTTCTAGCCACTTGCCATTGCGCGTCAATATGGCCGGGGTTATTCCAATCATTTTCGCAATTTCGGTAGTTTTGTTTCCATCCATGATTGCTCAATTCACAATTCATGCTCGCAGTGTTTGGTTGGCTGAATTCTCTCAGAAAGTTATTGATTTATTTGCCAATCAACTTTTCTACGGCATCATCTATTTTATTTTAGTTTTTGCTTTCACTTATTTTTATACCGAAATTGTTTTTCATCCAGATCAGATTTCCGAAAATTTACAAAAACAAGGTGGCTTTATTCCTGGTATTAGACCAGGGAAGCACACTCAAGAATACTTAGCCAACACTACTCACAAGATTGTCTTAATCGGTGCTTTATTCTTGGGCATAATCGCTGTTTTACCTTTAATAGTTCAGTATTTCTCCGGCATGCAATCCTTGTCCATTGGTGGTACTAGTCTCCTGATCGTTGTTTCTGTGGTTATCGAAACGGTCAAACAGATTGAGGCCCAAATGACGATGAGAGAATACGACGGAATCTAGAATTTAGCAAAAAAAATTTCAAAAAAGACCATTCTGCTCAAGAGTGGTCTTTTTGCCAGAAGAAGTCGTTGGTGTTATTATTATATATTATGAATAATTTAATCAAAAGCGAAGAAGAAATCCG
>CAZCFX010000029.1:0-5788 GCA_964498085.1 uncultured Gammaproteobacteria bacterium | reverse complement strand
TATGCGAACTCTCCAGTTGTGCCCGCCTTGGGCGGGTTACCTTTCCATAATAAACACTAATTGAAAATATGGCAAGGGATACAAAAAGCCCTCAATTTTAATTGAAGGCTTTTTTACAATATTTTTATTTATTGTAATTTTCTTTGAATAATTGTATTTAGACCTTCTATTTTGTCATTAGCAGAATCCACAAAGTCATTCAAAGGACGAGCGCCGTTAATCATTTCATCACCAATAAATAAGGTTGGTGCACCAATAACACCATATTTGGCAGCGTCCTTGCTCTGAGCAGCTAAATCAATGGCCTTTTGTTGGTCACTTAAACAAGTAGTAAATTCTTCTTCACTTAAACCTAACTTGTTAGCAATCAAAGAAAAATCTTCTTCCAAAAGTGAACGACTTTTTACAATCTCAAGCAAACTCTGGCGGAACTCCCAGCCCTTCTCTTTTACAAAAGCACATTCTACTGCTTGCGCCGCTTGCAAACTAATTGAACCATTAACGATAAACGGACGATAAGCAATTTTTAAATTATTATTATAATCTTTTTTGAGTTGCTCCAAACTTTGATCCAAGTCGCCGGAAAAAGACTTGGACAAATCTTCATAGACAATCAAAGCAAGTTTGGCATTTTTGTCGCCCCACAGATGATCAGCGTCAACAATTTCTGGCATCAGAGAATTAGTGAAACTAGCGCTGGTGGTGACAGAATTATTTTCCGTCACTGGTTGTAAATTCTCTTCCGGATTTTTTGAAACAGATTGGCGAGGCCAGACAATCCAAATCACCACCAAAGCGATGACCAAAATTAAAGCACCGACAAACCACCAAATATTTTTATTCTCTTTCGGCGGTCTTTCCATGACATTCATTGAATTCATATTTTTTAAGCTAATATTTTTTCTAAAGCCGATGAAGCGGCTAATAGATTATGATCATTAAAACGAGGAGCAATTAACTGCAAACCAATTGGTAAACTATTTTCCATTTTTGCTGGGATAGAAATTGCTGGCAAGCCGGCCAAGGAAGCACCAATTAAAAAGATATCTTCCAAATACATGGTTAAGGGGTCATTACTCTGAGCACCAATCTTAAAAGCTGGATGCGGTGAAGTTGGACTAAGAATAAAATCGTATTTTTTGAAAGCTTGATTAAAGTCTTCGATAATCAAAGTACGAACTGCTTGGGCCTTTTTGTAATAAGAAGCAAAATAACCGGCAGATAAAGCATAAGTGCCGAGCATGATTCTTCTTTTTGTTTCCGCACCAAAACCTTGCCCACGAGTTTTTAAATAAAAATCATGCAGGCTTTTGGCTTCGTCCGCAGAAAAACCCCAAGCCACACCATCGAAGCGAGCAAGATTGGAGCTAACTTCACTTGGGGTAACAATATAATAAACCGGTACACCGAAACGAGAATTTGGTAAAGAAATTTCTTCAACTTTTGCGCCAGCACTTTTTAGTTTTTCAATTGCTTCAAGTAAACAATTCTTCACTACATCATTTTTTAGTTCACTAATATATTCTTTCGGAACACCAATTTTCAAACCGGAAAACTTTTTGAAATTATTTTTTTCATTTACTTCAGCCGAGGTGGCGTCGTGTTCATCTTTCCCTTCCATCACTGCAAAAACTATTTCGGCATCTTCGGCAGTTTTGGCGACTGGACCAATCACATCAGTGGAAGAGGTCATGGATAATAAACCAAAACGAGAAACACGCCCATAACTAGGCTTGAAACCGACAACATTACAAAAGGCGGCTGGCTGACGAATAGAACCGCCAGTATCACTGCCCAAAGAAAATAAACAAAGATTAGCCGCTACCGCGGCGGTGCTGCCGCCAGAAGATCCGCCAGCGACGCAAGTTTGATCATAAGGATTTTTGGTTACCCCAAAAGCAGAATTCTCTGTTGAGGAACCATGAGCAAATTCATCCAAATTAGTTTTGCCCAGAAGAATTGCTCCCGCTTCTTTCAGCTTGGCGATTACAGTAGCATCAAAAGGAGCAAGATAATTTTCCAAAATTTTTGAGGCAGCAGTGGTGCGAACACCTTTGGTCATCAAAGCATCTTTGGCTAAATAAGGAATACCTAGTAAAGGACCGCGCTCGCCAGATTTTATTTTTTTATCAGCGATTTTTGCTTCTTGCAAAGCTTCTTCAGAACAAACAGTTAACACTGCATTCAGTTCTGGATTTTTTTCTTCAATCGCTTGCAAACAAGCTTCGGTTAATTCAAGAGCGGTGATTTCTCCGGAGTCCAGTTTTTGACGCGCTTCTTTGATTGTTAGTTCATTCAATAACATAAATTACAAAACTTTTTTTACTTTTACTAAGCCATCCAAAACTTCTCCCTGCTTTAAAGCAAGTTCTCTTTCTTCTTCGTTCCAATCTTTCACTTCATCATCGCGAAAAACATTTTCCAAATCGGTGATTCTTGTTTCTTGGCTCACCTTGCTAATATCGGCCTGATTTAGTTGTTCCACATACGCCAAAATATCCGAGAGTTCTCGGCTATATTTTTCGGCTTCTTGTTCATTAATTTCTAGCTTTGCTAATTGGGCAATGTGAAATATTTCTTCAGGGTTTAGCATTTATATTTTATTGATAGTTTATAGAAATAGTTTTTATGGGCCTTATGCAATAATGCCAACATGGGCCCAGCATGGTGCGAGCTCAACATTGACACTTGAGTCTCCGGAGTTCAATTCTCCGTGGGTCCACATCTCTTTTTTGAGATTTAAGTGTTTGACTTTTGATGTTAATATGATAGAATATGATAGTCAATGTTGAGCTTTATATCACATCTTGCGAGACAAATACATTTTTCAAAAATCCGTCTTCCAGACGGGTTTTTGTTTTATTTACCCGCTAATAATTCCAAAAGATCTTTTTCTGACAAGATTTTTACTCCCAATTCTTTGGCTTTTTCGTATTTGTCGCCAGGAGCCTCGCCAACCACCACAAAATCTGTTTTTCGGCTGACTGCAGAGGAAATTTGACCTCCCTGCGCCTTTATTTTATCTTTTGCCTCATCCCTTGTCAAACCAGCCAATGAACCAGTCAAGACAAAAGTTTTGCCTTTTAACTGGCCATTTTCTGATAAAGCAGCCAAAGAAGCAGCGTTCAAATTCAAAGAAACTCCACTATTGGAAAATTTCTCCAATAGTTTTTGATTATGTTCATCATGCCAAAATTCAAATAAACTTTCCGAAACTTTTGGTCCAACATCTTCAATCTCCTGCCAGTCCTCTATTTTCAAACTGGCAAAAAATTCCTGGACTTCGGAAATAGAAAAACTATCAGCAGAATTTTTCTTTCTGGCACGCGCGAATAAAGCAGCCAAAGCCGCAGCGCTTTCTTCACCAACATGACGAATACCTAGAGCAAAAATAAAACGATTCAGGGGCAAAAGGCGATGTTCATCGATAACCTTGATAATATTTTCCGCTTTTTTTTCGGCAAAGCGAGGCAAGGAAAGTAAATCGGATTCATGCAAAAAATATAAATCGGCAGCATCTTTGATTAGGCCTTCCACAAATAATTGCTCCACAATTTTTATGCCCAAACCATCCAAACCGGCAG
Source organism: uncultured Gammaproteobacteria bacterium (assembly GCA_964498085.1). Taxonomy (GTDB): domain Bacteria; phylum Patescibacteriota; class Patescibacteriia; order Patescibacteriales; family UBA12465; genus CAINDR01. The sequence continues at coordinate 2,204 of CAZCFX010000029.1, read as the reverse complement.
CATTCTTGGAAACAAAATGCGAAAGACGACGCAAATTAACGGCAAAACATTTTTTGTTCAAACAACGAAAAGCTACTTCTCCTTCTTCTCTAGTCACTATCCCCTCACAACGTGGACAAAAACGAGGAATCTCAATTTTCTTTTCACTGCCAGAACGCAAGTTAACCAAAACTTCAGCCACTTTTGGAATAACATCACCCGCTCTTTCAATCACTACCGTATCACCAATCATCAAACCCAAACGACCAATTTCATCCCAATTGTGCAAAGTTGCCCGGGAAACTATTACTCCCGCCACTGAAACTGGCTGCAAATAAGCAGTTGGCGTGAGAACACCAGTGCGGCCAACTTGCCACGCCACATCTTCAACAATTGTCGTGGCTTGAATGGCTGGAAATTTGTAGGCCATCATGTAGCGTGGTGCCTTGCCAACAATTCCCATCGTTTCCCAAAAACGCAAATCATTAAATTTCACCACGACGCCATCGATATCAAAAGCTAATTTTTCACGCTTCTTGGCCACTTCGGCAAAAAAAGCAAAAACTTCTTTCAAGCCCAAACAAACACGATTAGCGGGTAAGGTTTTGAAACCAAAAAAAGACGCCAAGGAATTTGCTTGAAAACGAGTTTTAATAATTCGTCCCCGATCGGCTAATTGCAAATCATTAATACTCAAATCAAAACGAGCAAAAATTTCTTGGTTGGTTTCCGTGTTGGGAATCAAAAAATCATAAGCAAAAAAATCCAATTTTCTTTCGGCACTAATTTTTGGATCCAATTGACGCAAAGAACCAGCCACCCCGTTTCTAGTGTTGGCCAACAACGCTTTGCCAAGTTTCTCGTATTTTTTATTTAGCTCAACAAAAACTTTTTTGGTCATTACCGCTTCCCCACGAAATTCCAAATCACCTTCAGTGGCCAGGGCGAGAATCAAATCAAGATCTTGCTGTTCAAAACCAAGTGAAGTTAATTCTTTTTTTGATAACTCACGCAAAGACAAAGGAATACTGGCAATGGTGCGAACATTACTTGTGACATTTTCACCAACTTTGCCATCCCCCCTGGTGGCTGCCTTCTCCAAAATTCCTTGATGAAAATTGATATTCACCGCCAAGCCGTCTAATTTTAATTCACAAAAATATTCAGGCTCCGCACCAGAAACAAATTGTCGCGCTTCAGAAAATAATAATGGACGGAGATCATCACTGCTCAAATATCTTCTTCCTCTTTCTTCCCAGTCGCGAATATCGCCTTCGGAAAAAGCATCAAACAACGAAATCATCGGTCTGGAATGAACGGACTTTTGAAACTTTGCCAAAGGCTCACCGCCCACTCTTTGAGTTGGCGAATCTGCAGTAATGAATTGAGGATATTCATTTTCCAAAATAAATAACTCATTTTTCAAACTATCAAGAGCGGCTGGAGAAATAGTTTCCTGATCCAAAACATGATAATTATAACGATGGATATTGATTTCTGCCTTTAATTTTTCGATTCTGTTTTTTGCCTGTTCATTTGTCATATAGACTATATTATAACATGTTTTGGCCAATAAAAAAACCGCCTTTCGATGAAGAAAAACGGTTTTTTGAAGGTGATTATTTGTTTTCGGTAGTAGCTGCTGGAGTGTTTGCTCCTTGACCGCCGTTCTGTGATTGTTGGATGAAAGAAACTACTTCAGAAATGGTGCTGCTATTGTTGGCAACAGCAGTTTCGATTTGAGCGAGGCGTGATCTCTGATCAATCATTTTTGCACTGAATTGAACAAAGAACATAACAACGACACCTACTAAGATACCGATTACTAAAGGAGTGATATTTTCTCTTCTCATAAAATTAATGGCCGGAAAATCCGGAAAAGTTATTTTTTAAAAAATTAAAATTAATTATTTTGCTTGTTGTTGAGCAGACAAGGCAGAGTTAATGAAATTTACAACGGCAGTTGATTTCTGCATGCTTTCAATAATTTGGGTTTCTGCTTTTGCCATTCTGTTATCCATACTTCTTAATTGGAAGTAAGAAAAAACAGTAACTGCTACCAAAAGTGCCAAACCAAGAATGGTGAGGATTGGACCATAGGAAAGCGAGGAGTAAGATTGTTTCATCTTCATAGTTTTCAAAATTCGCCTTTGTCGCTACCGCAACTATTGAAGGCAAACATAAATAATTTTATTTCTTTTATTTCTATATTATACACTTTTTTT
>CAZCFX010000028.1:0-6902 GCA_964498085.1 uncultured Gammaproteobacteria bacterium | reverse complement strand
AGCAATTGTTGGTTCCAGATTAACTAGCGCTTATGGCCAGCAAGCAACCAAAGATTTAATTGCCGGCTTAGACCAACGCTTCTTGATTATTAGCGGCCTGGCTTATGGCACTGATGCGAATGCTCATGAAGAATCTCTAAAAAATAAAATAAAAACTGGAGCAGTTCTTGGTGGCCCAATAGAGAAAGATATCATCTCCTGTCCAGTAGAAAATTATTGGCTAGCCAAAAAAATAATTGCCGATGGTGGTTTTGTTGCTTCCGAATTTCCGCCCCATTCTTTAATTAGAAAAAGTAATTTTCCACGTCGCAATCGAATTATTGCCGGTTTATGCCTTGGTACCCTAGTGATTGAGGCTGGCCATAAATCTGGAGCCAACAGAACCGCTGAATACGCCAGAGAGGCTGACAGGGTGGTAATGGCAGTGCCAGGATCAATTTATAGCAAATTAAGCATCGGCACGAATAGGCTTCTTAAAGACCACGTAGACGTTGTTAGTAATGCCTCTGATATTTATCGCAGCCTGGGAATCAAAAAACTAAATTCAAAAAAACAAAAAACCAAAAACTACAAAAATCTTGAAAAAATTGCCGGAGAGGATGGTTTAAAAATCATAAAATCCCTTTTATTATTTAATAAAATCGCTAACATTGAGGAGATAATCGAAAATTGTCAACTTGACACCCCCCGCGTACATAGTACACTAACAATATTGGAATTGTCCGGAATCATTTCTAGAAACAGTAATGGACAAATATTATTAAAATTATGAAACTAATCATAGTTGAATCTCCAACCAAAGCCAAAACCATTGCCAAATTTTTAGGCAAAGATTTTTATGTCGAATCTTCTTTTGGTCACATCCGCGATTTACCGCAAAAAGAAATGGGGATTGATATTGAAAATGGCTTTACTCCAAAATACGTTATCCCGATGAAATCTAGAAAAATTATCACCAAACTCAAAGGCCTAGCTGCCAAAAGTGATGAGATTATTCTAGCGAGCGATGAAGACCGCGAAGGAGAAGCAATTGCTTGGCATCTCAAAGAAGCCCTAAAACTAAAAAGTGAACAAAGCAGCCGCATCGCTTTTCATGAAATTACCAAACCAGCAATTTTGGAAGCTTTGGCGCACCCGAGAGATTTGGATTTAAAAATGGTTGATGCCCAACAGGCTCGCAGAATTCTCGATCGTCTGGTTGGTTATGAATTATCACCTTTTCTTTGGAAAAAGGTTGCCAAAGGATTATCTGCCGGCAGAGTACAAAGTGTTGCGATTAGATTAATTGTTGAAAGAGAAAGAGAAATTCAAAAATTTATTTCTGCCGAATATTGGAGTTTAGCCCTCAAGGTAAGCCCAGAAGACAAGAAGCAAGAATTTGAAGCAAATTTATTTAAAATAAAAAATAAAGCTTTTGACAAATTAAGTATCGACGAAAAAATTTCCGGAGAAATTGAAGAAAAAGTAAAAAATGCTTCCTGGTTTGTTTCTGGAATTGAAAAGAAAGCAAGCAAGAAATCACCAGCCGCTCCGTTCACCACTGCTACCCTTCAACAAAGCGCCAACCGTCATCTTGGTTTTAGCGCCAAACAAACCATGACTGTTGCCCAGAAGCTTTATGAACAAGGATTCATCACCTACATGAGAACTGATTCCTTGAATTTGTCGGAAAAATTTCTGAACGAAGCTCGTGAATATTTGGCTCAGGAATATGGTCAAGAATATTTACCAAAAGAAGCCAGAAAATACAAAAACAAAAGTAAAAATGCTCAAGAAGCTCACGAAGCAGTTAGGCCAACAGAAGTCTCCAGAACACCAGAAAGTCTAAAAGAAAAATTTGATTCTTCTGAATATCGTCTTTATCGTTTGATTTGGCAAAGAGCATTAGCCTGTCAATCAACCGATGCACAAATCGCTGCTACCGCAATCGATTTAAAAACAAACGACAAACAAGCTAGTGATTATACTTTCCGCAGCACCGGACAAATTGTTTCTTTTGATGGTTATCTAAAAATTTATCCAGAAAAAACTGAAGAACAAGAATTACCAAGTGTCAAAGAAGGTGAAACCTTAACCTTGTTAGACACCATTAAGAGTCAGCACTTCACCAAAGGTCCAGCCAGATATTCCGATGCTGGCTTGGTTAAAGAATTGGAAAAACATGGCATTGGTCGTCCTTCTACTTACGCCCCGACAATTAATACAATTATTGTTCGAAATTATGTTAATCGAGATGATCACAAAAAGCTTTTCCCAACCGACATCGCTTTTGTGGTTAATGATTTGCTAGTTGCTCATTTTCCAAAAATTGTTGATTACGCTTTTACTGCTGGCATGGAAAATAATTTGGATGATATTGCTGAAGGCAAAAAAGAATGGCAACCGGTAATTGGCGAATTCTATCATGACTTTCATGAAAATTTAGAAAATAAATATAAAGAAATTAATAAAAAAGATATTATGCCAGAAGAAACCAGCCAAGAAATTTGCGACAAATGCGGCTCGCCAATGATTGTCAAAACCGGCCGCTACGGAAAATTTCTTGCTTGCTCCGGTTTTCCGGATTGCAAAAACATCAAATCCTTGGGTGGTGGAAATAACCAACAATCAGGAGATGATGCTGGAGAAAAAAAGCCAAACGCCAACCTGGAAGCTTTAGAAAAAAAATTCGCTGGCGAAAAATGTGAAAAGTGCGGTTCTGATATGGTAGTAAAAAATGGAAAGTTTGGACCATTCCTCGCTTGCTCTGGTTATCCAAAATGCAAGAACATCAAAAGTATTGTTGATGATAGTGCTGTTACTTGCCCAGCTTGCAACACTGGAAAAATCGTCAAGAAATTTAGTCGCAAAGGAATATTCTACGCTTGCTCCGCTTACCCTGATTGCAAAAATGCCTATTGGGGAAAGCCAACTGGTGAAGTTTGCCAAGTTTGCGGTTCGCTAATTATTGAAACCAAAGACGGACCAAAATGCTCAGACAAAGGATGCAGTAATAGCAAATAAGAAAATTTAGACAAAAAGAAAAAAGGCTATCTATTTAATAGATAGCCTTTTGTGATAAAAATTTTTGCCTCTAAATTAAGAACAAAAGGAGGAGAGAAATAGTAATCATAATTAAAAATGGCAGAATAATAATTAAGATTAAATTAGTTTTTCTTTCATATCCTTTGAATTTTGATCCCGCAGAATAAAAAATTAAAAAAAGAAAATAAAAAAGAAAGACAACAGTCGAATAGATTACAAAATAATAGCAATCATCAAAAGCGGATGAGTTCCGATAAAATATTAAGGTTCCTAAAATAATAAAAAAATAAACAGGAACAAAAAATGATTTTATATCACTCCATCGACGCAAAATTTTTGCTCTTTCTTCCCAACCTTCTTCGGGGCCATTACTAACTGCCTCATTAATTTTATATAATTTTATATATAAAAAAATTAACACAATAGAAGTTATTATCGAAATAAAACCCCAGATAATAATATTTTGACTGACTACGGGAGTATTGGCGTTACTAGCAAAAACTGGTAAACACCAAAATAACATGATTAATAATATTAACTTTTTCATTTTTTTATCGCCCCGTTATCCTTACGGGACCAGAAGTAATTTGATTTTTAAATAACTATTAACTATGTATATTATAGTAAACAATAAATTTCGTCAATCGGCACTAAATGCTAATTAATTTTCGAAAGAACCAGTGGTCCATTCAAAATTCCAGATGCGATCAGGACACTGAAAATTTTTTCTAGCAGGATAGTTTTTACCAGTCCCATTTATGCCTAAAATATAAAAAGCGCCCCTGGAAGAATCGCAATTAGCATAGCCGGCTGGATAGCGATAATAAAAATAACCAGAACCACTCCCTCTCGCCACAGGATCGTTTGGTGCTTTATCCATTATGCCGCCAAGTTTCCCAGTTAATAACTGAAGGTCTAAATTTCCAACATCCCAACTTCCTGTTCCATCGTTGTCTCCGCTTGGATAAACACCATAGGTGTCCCTATATAACTCCAATGCTGTCATTATTTGCCGCATGTCTGCCATCCTTCTTACTATCTGTGCTTTTTCGCGAGCCGAATTTAGAGCAATAATACTTAAAGTTGCCAAAAGACCAATAATAGCGATTACTACCAAAAGTTCAATTAGAGTGAATCCTTTTTTGTTGCTTAATTTAAGCATCTAACTATTGAGGAGAATAAATGTATTTACTGTAACCTGACGGAGGACTACACCAAGGAGTATTAAAATAAGTCAAACCCAAACGAAGATATTTTTTTATTTCACAACGGTCTGGGTCAGATGTGTTTTCTAATTGACCGATTAAGGTAAAACCTTGTCCATCAGCAGTAACGTCACCATAGATATAAGTGTAAGATCCATTAGAAAAAGGCCTGTTGCTATTATTTATTGGGTCCATTGGTTGTGTGGCCATCCAGGGCGAAAGAGCGGAAAACCAATTTTCATTAGAACTATATATCCAACTATTAACTCCATAGCCTGGTCCTGGCGGATATTTTCCATTCTCGTCATAATACAACTGTAAGGCATTATAAATCTGTTTCAAATCTGCTTTTCTTTTCGTATCTCTAGCTTTTACTCTTGCCGAATTTAGAGCAACAATACTTAAAGTCGCCAAAAGACCAATAATAGCGATTACCACCAAAAGTTCAATTAGAGTAAATCCTTTTTTCTTCATGCTATACAAAAATCAGCCTGCCAGAAGCTGATTTTAATTTATTTTTTTCCTTTCTTCTTTGTCTCTTTTTTCTTCTCTTTCTTGGAAGCGAATGATGAAAAAATATTTTTAATTACTTCTGCCACCCCCAAAAACAAAGATGAACCATGATGAACTTTCTCTTCAACAAAAGAAATTAACTCTCCGCCTTTCACCACGATTTTTTCAATTGCTCCCGCCAAACGATTAATTTTGGTCATACTCACAATGAATTCATAAAGAGCAACACAAATAAAAATTGTAAGAAACAAAGTACAGACCGCCAAGACTAAATAAAGAATGTCTAAAGAAGTGCTAAACATAAAATTAGAAGTTACGAAGTTGAGCGCCAAATTTTTCTTCCAACAAAGCTAATAGCTCTGTTTGCAAGGAATCAATTTCTTCGGCGGTTAATGTTTTTTCTTTTGAGAGATAAGAGATTGAGAAAGCCAAACTCTTTTTTCCTTCAGGCAAATTTTTCCCTTGATAGACATCAAAAAGATCGACGGAATCAATTAAAGGATTAAAATTTGCAATTGCCTCTCTAAGATCATTGTATAATATTTCTTCGTCAACCACAAAAGCCAAATCTCTTTTGATTGCTGGATATTTCCCTACTTCAGAATATTGATGATTTTTTGTGGCTAAATAAATTTCCAACAAAGCATTAAATTTTAATTCAGCAACCACGCTTTCTTTTTTGAGACCAATACCAAAAGAAACATTTTTATCCAAAACTGCAATCAAACCAAATTCTTCTCCGGCAACCATAATTTTGGCAGCTTGTTTTTTGTCGGCCCAACCAGGAAAAGTTTCACTTGGTTGAAAAGAAATATTTTTTTCGGTATGAGAAATATTTTGAAAAATATTTTCGATAATTCCTTTAGCACGAATAAATAAATTCTCCCCACCAGCCAAAATAAAAGAAACATTCTTCTCTTGATAAGGTAAAAATTCTGAACTATCGCCGCCACGTTCATCACTGCCGACAAGATTCATAAATACTCGACCAATTTCAAACAAACCAAAAGAATCATATTTAAATTGATTGGTGCGAGCATTGGAAATCAAATTTGGCGCCAAACTTTGGCGAAGCATCGTGTGTTCAACGGAAATCGGATTAGCCAAACGCAAATAACCTGAATGATCGATATTTAATTTATTTAATTGATTTTCACCAACAAAAGAATAGTTATAAGTTTCATGCAAAGCGTTTTGATAAGCCAAAATATCTTTTAAATATTTTTCAAAAGCTAATTCCGGCAAAATTTTTGGTGCCTCCATTTTAATCTTTGGCAAAGAAGGAGATATATTGTCGTAACCATAAATTCTCACAATTTCTTCCAATAAATCTTCAGCAATTTTTATGTCTTTGGCGGCTCGCCAAGTTGGAACGGTTACTTTTAGTTTTGTTTCTTCTTGCTCGACCACAAAACCCAACCCGCGAAGAATTGATAAATATTTATCAGCGCCTAAAGACTCACCAATTTTTTCATCCAACCAAGCAATATCCATTTCAATTGAAAAAGTTTTTTGGTCAATTTCCCCTGATTTAAAATAAGCAACTACTTCTGCTTGCGGACAAGTTTCTTGCAATAATTTGAAAGCTCTGCGAAGAGCAAGAGGACAAAAATTTGGATCTAATGATTTCTCAAAACGAACCGAGGAATCAGTACGAACACCAATTTTTTGAGCAGTTTTTCTGATAGAAACTGCATTAAAATTAGCCGCTTCAAAGATAACTTCTTTGGTTTCAGAATGAATTCCGGTTTCACCACCACCAATCACGCCAGCAACTGCTGCCGGTTTGTTATTAGCAGTAATCACCAAAATATCAGTATCCAAAGGATGCTCTTTGTCATCAAGGGTTTCAATTGATTCATCTTTTTTTGCTCGACGAACAGTAATTTTTTCAATCTTTTCAGCAGAAAAAGCATGAAGAGGCTGGCCCAATTCCAACATTACATAATTAGTCACATCAACCAAGTTATTAATTGGATGTAAACCAACCGCTAATAATCTATTCTTTAACCATTCTGGAGATTCTTTCACTTCCAGGTTGATAATTTTTAAAGCAGAATAATAAGGACAAAGATCTTTATCTTCAATTTTGATATTTAATTTTTCTGAAAAATCATTAGCAAATTCTGGCGCACAAAAATCTTCGTAATTAGGAAATTT
>CAZCFX010000027.1:0-7165 GCA_964498085.1 uncultured Gammaproteobacteria bacterium | reverse complement strand
TAGAACTAGCAGCATCCATCAAAAGTGAAGGGATAGTCGCATATTCCAAACCATCGAGGTCAGCACACTTCTGAAAATAAGCCACTGCTTCGTTGTCTTTTTTCTGAGCATTATAAAAAGAGGAAAGACGACAATAACCTTCTGGATATTTTGGATTTAAATTAATTCCCTCCTTCATGACCGCTTCGGCATTTTCATAATCACCATTAACGGCCAAAATTTGTCCCTTAACAAAATAAAGAGCGGCTCGACCAGGAGAAGAAGCGATGGATTGGTTAACTGCTTCCAAGGCTTTTCGCTGATATTCTTTTTGATTATCTGAACCTTTATTCTGAAAACTAGCAACTACCGACATCAACTGAGCGAATTCTAGATTTTTCAAACTATCTTGAGGGTTTTCTGCTAAATTTTCTTCGGACAATTGAACGGTGTAGCTCAACACCTCTGCCCTGTCTTCACCAGACAAAGAAAGTAGCGCTTGTGGATTACTAGATATTAAACGAATAAAAGTTGTTTTTGGATCACGAGCCAAAGGATGAGGAGTAGAAAAAGCTTCTTTGTAAGTTTGATAGCCATTCCAAACCTGTCCACCAGAAATCTGCGCATAGCCAATAATGGTTTTGGAGAAAATTCGGTAAGGCATGAAATTGCAATAATTGCTAATAATCAAAATCATGATTAAGCCGCCAATAATACCTCCTGTTTCCAAACCACTGGATAATCTGCTTTTACTTGCCGGCTTTTCTGGCTCCAAAGAACTATAATGATAAGCAATTAAGCCCAAAGTAATCATTAAGCCGACATAAGTCACCAAAGAATCAAAAACGGCTAAATTTTGAATGAAATAAGCAATCAATAAACAGAATAACAAGATTATTTCAATATTTTTTCTTCCCTTTTCACTCCAACCAATTTTGGAGTCATCTTTTTTAATCGTAATCCATAATTCACGAATCGCAAAAAAGAAAATACTCAAATAAGCAACCAGACCAATCGCTCCCGTTGTGGAAACAATATCAAAAACATTATTATGGGCACGATCAAAATAAGTTTCACTACGAGAATAGTCGTAAAAACGAGGATTGAATTGTCGATCAAAAACATTAGCATAATTTCCAAAACCAACACCAAGCCAAGGATGATTTTTGAAATCCTTAACTGCTCCTTCCCAAGAAACTAGACGAGTTTGGAAAGTAGCTTTACTGGAAGTGAGATTTCTTAAACGAGTATTGTTTTGAAACCAAGGTTGCTGCCATTGAGAAAATAATAAAATTACTCCCGCCAGCAAAGCACAGAAGGTAATTAAAGAAATACGGCGAACTTTTTTTGCTTTGGCAAAAAGACCAAACAAAAAAGTGGCGGCAATAATACTAATTCCCAAACCAATAATTGCCCCGGAAGTATTGGAGCGGTTAAAGGCAAAAAGCATTAAAATAATTGGCAAGAACCAAAGCCAACGAAGATTTTTGTCCTTGGTGCGAACAAAAAGCATGGCGGAAAAATAAATATTGAAAATTAAATAGCCACTAACATAGGCGGTGTTGCCAATTGTGCCATAAGCAATTTTCGACAAAACAATCAAAGCTTCCACTGAAGCCACCACGACCGAAGATGACAATAATAAATACCAAGAATTTTTATCACGAAAAGCGGTGATGATGTATAGATATAATAAGAAAAAGTGAAAAATATGAAAGAATCCCAACATTCTTTCAGTGTTGCCCCAAAAACTAAGATTAAAATCTACCCCCGTGAAGCAAGTAAGAAGAATTACTGCGAAATAAGCAAGCAAACTATAAATAACCAAAGAACGACGCGGGCGCAGTTCTGGCGCCTTGAGCATTAAAATTAAAAAGAAAGGCAGCAATAATTCCATTAAAATATTAAATGAAATCTGCTTGGAGGAAATAAAAGGAAACAAAAGTTGTGGAAACGAAAAAAAGACAATAAGTAGTGAGGCAATCACTCCAAATTGAAAGAGACGCAAATAATTTTTGCTAGACATAATTTATATTAAATTAAACTTTATTTGCTTTTATTTTAGCATGACAAACGTTTTTTTGGTAGTTTTTTACGGATTTTATTTTTAGTATTGATTTATGAAAAATTTTCCGTTTTTTTAGGTTGCTTATGTAATAATCACCTCATGGGCCCGGCTTTGGCGCAAAACCGAGCTTAACATTCGCGTTTTCAGGGTTCGATTCCCTGCGGGTCCACTATTTTGACTAAATAAACTAATATGCTATAATGATTGTGTTAAGCTCGGTTTCTAAAAAGCGCTCAAGTAAAACTAGATACAACCTCAAAAAAACCCGCCTTTTGGCGGGTTTTTGGTTTTTATAACAAAATTACATTTTTCGCCATTTCAAATAGGCTTCCATAAATGGCAGCAAGTCGCCATCCAAAACTTTATCTACTTCGCTGGTTTCATAATTGGTGCGATGATCTTTTACCAAACGAGCACCATACAAAATATATGACCTAATTTGACGACCCCATTCTGCTTTTACCACACCACCTTTTAATTTTCTTTCCGAGTCTTCCCTTTTCTCACTTTCCAATTGAAAAAGTTTTCCTTGCAATATTTTCATGGCATTTTCTCGATTTTGGTGTTGAGACCTTTCACTTTGGCAAGCGACAACAATTCCGGTTGGTAAATGAGTTAAACGAATAGCTGATTCGGTTTTGTTGACGTTCTGGCCACCCGGACCACTAGAACGAAACAAATCCACTCTCAAATCTTCATCTTTAATAACTATTTCATCACTTTCTGGCAGTTCTGGAATTACTTCCACCAAAGAAAAGGAGGTCTGACGCAAATTTTCAGCATCAAAAGGAGAAATACGTGCCAAGCGATGAACACCATTTTCACTTTTCAAATATCCATAGGCAAAAGGCCCAGCAATACGCAAAGAAACACTTTTTATGCCAGCCTCATTGGCGATTAGGCGATCCAAAATCTCTATTTTAAAACCTTTTCGTTCCGCAAAACGAAGATACATTCTTTCTAACATTTGAGCCCAGTCTTGAGCATCGACTCCGCCAACCCCAGCATGAATAGAAAGAATGGCCGGTAAATCATCATGCTCATCACCTAATAAAGAATAAAATTCTAATTCAGCGATTTGTTTTTCTAGTTCGGTAACTTTTTGGGTTAATTCGTTATTGAGAGTTTCGTCATTTTCTGCGGCCGACATCGAAATCATTTCGTCAGTGGAAATTAATTCTTCTTCCAAATTGATTAGAGATGCCAATTCAGAATTTAAGCGTTCTGCTTCCCGACCAACATTGGCAGCTTCTGTTTGATTCTGCCAAAAATTTGGCTCGGACATTATTTTTTTTAATTCCAAAAGGCGCTCCTGTTTTTTATCAAAAGCCAAAAGGTTTTTTAATTGAGAAAATTTATTTCCCAAATCGGAAATATTCTTTAATTTCAGCATTTTTCCAATAATTAATGATATTTACAAGATATAGTATAACCCAAAAACAAAAATCCTCCAAAAGGAGGATTTTTTGATATAAATAAGGTTTAGCGTTTGGACCATTGTGGTCTTTTTCTGGCGCCCTTCAAACCTGGTTTCTTTCTTTCTTTAGAGCGACGATCACGAGTCAGCCAACCATTAACTTTCATTTGGTCTTTTAAAGCTTCATCAAAAAGACATAAGGAGCGAGCAATACCATGACGAACTGCTTCAACTTGGCCACTGATTCCACCACCACGAACGATGATTGAAAAATTCAAATCACGAACATGTCCGGAAGCTTTCAATGGTTGAGTTAGGATGTTAAGCATTTCTCCAGGAAAATAAGCAGAAGCTTTTTTGTTGTTGATAATAATTACCCCCTTACCATTTTTGAATAAGCGAACTTGAGCAACGGAAGTCTTGCGGCGACCGACAGCCTTTAAGTATTCACCGGAAAAATCAGCAGTTTCTGGAGTCTTTTCAAAAACGACTTCTTCCACTTCAGCTTCCCCAGCTTCAGCATCCAAAATTTCTTCTTCAACAACAACTGGAGCTTTTTTTGGAGCTTTTTTTACTTCTTTTACTGTAGTTTTTTTCTTTTCTGGCATAATATCTAAATTATTTGATGATTAAACGCTTTAACATGGCAACGCGCAACTTGTTGTCTGGAAGCATTTCGCGGACAGCACGGCGTAAAACATCGCCAGGGTTATCAGACAAAATTTCAGAAATCTTTTTGGTTTTTAAACCACCAAGATAACCGGAATAACTAAAATATTTTTTTTGTTCTAATTTTTTGCCGGTAAATTTTAGGCTGCCAATATTGGAAACTTCAACAATATCACCAAGATCAAGATGAGGTTGAAATTCTGGTTTATTTTTTCCACGCAAAATAGTTGCGATGTTGGTAGCGAGACGACCAACGGTTTTGTCAGTAGCGTCAATTTTATGTATTTGTCTTTCCACTTTTGTCATATATTTATTTTAACAGGATTTTATACCAATTCAATCTGGGCCATTTCAGCACCATCACCTTGGCGAGTACCAAGTTTGGTGATGCGAGTATAACCTCCTTGACGGTCTTTATAGCGAACAGCTAAAACTTCAATTGCTTTTTTTACAGCCATTTCTTGTGGCAAAGTGGCAATCAGTTCGCGACGGGCAGCTAAAGTACCAAGTTTGGCAACTGTAATCATTTTTTCCACTAAGGAACGAACTACCTTGGCTTTTGCTTCGGTGGTGCTTACTTTTTCGTAAATAATGATACTGGAAGCCATATTGCGAAGCATTAGTTCGCGTGGAGCTTTTTTGCGGTCCAGGGTTTTGTTTGTATTACCGTGTCTCATATAATCGGAGTGAAAATTTCGTTATTTAAAATATTATTTTGCTTTTTTCTTTTTTGCTGGTTTTTCTTCAGCAACTTCTTCTTCAACAACTTCTTCTTCAGCTAAAACTTCTTCAACATCTTCTGCTTCTACTTCCTTGCTTTCTTTTAAAGCTCCTGGAAGCAAAACGCTGAATTGATCAACCAAGATCTTAACTGATTGTTCAAAAGCTTCCATTGGAGAAATTGTTCCGTCAGTTTTTAAATTTAAAACTAATTTATCCCAGTTGGTCATTTTACCAACACGAGTATTTTCAACGTCGATACTAACTACTAAAACTGGAGAGAAAATAGAATCAATTTCGATGTAACCAATATCTCGACCATCTTTTTTGCTTCCTTCAACCATTCGATAACCGCGACCTTCGTTGATGAAAATTTCCAAATCAAGAGTGGCATCAGTAGAAGTGGTTTCAGCCAAGAATAATTCTGGATTGGCAATTTCTACATCACTATTTTTTTCGATATCGGCAGCAGTAATCTTTTTTGCCCCCTTAACGTGTAATTCTAATTTTACTTCTTCTTCGGAGTGAACTTTTAATCTCAATTGTTTCAAATTAAGAATAATTTCTAAAACATCTTCCTTGACTTTTGGAATAGCCATAAATTCATGGCTAACCCCTTTGATTTTTACGCCAACAACGGCAGCGCCTGGAAGAGATGACAACAAAACTCGGCGTAATGAATTGCCCAAAGTCATTCCATAACCTGGATATAAAGGTTCAACAATAATTGACCCTTCATTTTGATCTTTCCCCGGCTTAAATTCAATTTTTTTTGCTAAAGCGATGTTTTGCATAATAAGACGCGTTGCAATGGTTAAAAAATAACCAGAATAAACGCTTAATTATTTTGAGTAATGTTCAATGATCATTTGGACATTGAAATTCTGAGGCAAATCATTATCATTCGGTTCGTGCAAGACTTTGGCACTGTTATCTTTTTCTTTATTTAACCAACTTGGCATTTCAGATTTTTTTGCTTGTTGTCCATCGCGGAAAAAACGATTTTTTTCACTGGATTTTTTCAAAGCTAGAACATCACCAACCTTAACAACCAAAGAAGGAGTGCAGGCTTTTCTACCATTAATAGTGAAATGGCCATGAGTTACTAATTGTCTAGCTTGAGTGCGAGAAGCAGCAAAGCCAAGACGATAAACAACGTTATCAAGACGCATTTCCAGTAAACGGAAAAAATTCTTACCAGCATCACCGGTTTTTTTCTGAGCAGCAACGAAGATTGCTCGGAACTGTTTTTCCATTAAGTTATAGAATTTTTTGGCTTTTTGTTTTTCAGCCAATTGCAAACCATAGTCGCTCAAACGTTTTCGGCCCTTTGGACCATGAAATCCTGGAGCATAGTTACGCTTAATCATTCCGCATTTTGCAGTACTGCAGCGTTCTCCTTTCAAAAACAGTTTTTCACCAAGACGGCGGCACTGTTTGCATTTTGGTTCTAAATTTCTACCCATATCAATATTTGAAAAAAATTTCTAATTAATTACACGCGTCTTGGTTTCTTCGGTCGGCAACCATTATGAGGAACCGGAGTAACATCTTTGATGGCAGTGACATTCAAACCGTTAGCATTTAAAGCACGGATTGCAGCTTCGCGACCGGTACCAACACCAGAAACAAAGACACTAACTTCTTCCAAACCATATTCTTCACGAGCTTTTTGAGAAGCAATCTTTGTAATGATTTGAGCTGCATAAGGAGTAGCTTTTTTGGCTCCTTTGAATCCAGCCATACCAGCACTAGCCCAAGAAATTACATCACCGTTATTGTCAGTTAGAGAAATCATGGTGTTGTTGTAAGTTGCATTGATGTATGCACGTCCAACTTTGACCACTTTATCGCCAGCTTTTTTCTTTTTTTTCTTCACCAATTTTTTCTTGGCGCGAGCTTGCTTGTTTTTTTCAAGTTTTTGCTTGATTTCTTCAGGCAATTCATCATCAGCCGCAGATAAAGTGGAGAATTTTAAATCTTCATCATCATCCTCTTCTTCGATAGGAGTAATATCAGCGGCAACTGGAGTAGCCGGGATTAAGATTTCTTCTTCAGTTTTCTTATTCTCTTCAGACATAATTTATATTATATTTTTTGAATATTATTTTTGCTGTATATAAATGATTATATATTATCCGATAGGATTTCATTTTTAGATGAAGACCGAGGAAGAAATTACTTGTGGAGCGAGCCGTATTAACATACGGCGAACGAACACAAGTGGTTTCTGACAATGGGCTTCGCTAAAAATGGAAACCTAAATACTAAGTCTTGAGACCAGCTTTAACTTTTCCAGACCCCGCCGTCAT
>CAZCFX010000026.1:0-7506 GCA_964498085.1 uncultured Gammaproteobacteria bacterium | reverse complement strand
TGGGAACCTTCTAATAATTGTTTGTTGTTTTTCATATTAAAAATCTTCTTTCATTAAAATGGCTTTGACTGGACATTCGTGAGCACACAAAGCACAGCCTTTGCAGTAATCATAATCAACAAAAGCTTTTTTTTCTTTCATGGCAATGCATCCTTCTGGACAGACTTTGGCGCACAAAGAACAGCCAATACATTTTTGGTGATCTATTTCTGGACGAAAAGTTCTCCAGGACCCAGTTTTATTACTAAGTGAATTATTTTTATTTTTCATAAGCTTCCTTGATAGCGTTTATATTTTGTTGAATAATTTTTTCTCCTTTGTCTTGAAATTTTTCGGCAATGGCTTTTTCTAAACTTTTTAAACTAATTAAACCGCTAGCTTTGGCAAAGGCGCCGAGGATTACGGTGTTAACAATGTTTTTTCCGAGAATTCTTAAAGCGATTTCAGTTGCTGGAGTAGAAAAAATATTTTTGGTGTTTATTTTTATTCCCAATTCTTGAAAAATATTTTCTGCCAATTCTTTTGGACTTTTTTGGCTATTAACCACAATTAAAGTTTCTTTTGAGATGCCAGTAAAAATACTTTTTTGATTTAGGAGAGTGTTATCTTGAATGATCAAAAAATCTGGATGGTAAATTTGTTCTTTAATAATAATTGGTTCTTTCGAAAGACGAGCAAAAGCCATGATTGGTGCTCCTGTTCTTTCAACACCAAAAAGCGGGAAGGCCTGTCCTTCTAATCCGGAAAAAAATCCAGCAATCGCTAGCAGTTCAGCGCCAGTCACCACGCCTTGTCCGCCTCTGCCATGAAGTCTGATTTCGGTCATATTATTTTTGAATTTCGGTCGTAGTTGCTGTGTTTGTGACATCAATCGCCGTACCGTTTTTTATTAATTCTTTAATCATGCTTTCCAATTCTTCTTCGGCAACCAATCCATCAATCTGATAATTGCTAACAAACCAAGTTGGTGAACCAGTGATTCCTAAAGTGTTGGCGGCTTCCATGTCTGAATTAATTACGCCAAGATATTTTTGATTAACCAAACATTCTGAAAAAGTTTTTTCATCAGCACCAAGGGAGGTAGCAATTTTTATTAAATCATCGGTTGAAGAAATTTTTCCTTGTAAATCAAAAAGCTTGTTGTGCATTGGCCAAAATAAACTATTGCCATTTTTTTGTTGTTCACCGGCACACAAAGAGGCCAGGGAAAGAGCCGCTGAATCTTCATGTAAAATAAGATTGCGGTAAATTAGTTTTACTTGATTACCGTATTTGGTAATAATTGATTTTATTGCTGCTTGATTTTCTTTGCAGTATGGACAGGCAAAATCTGAAAATTCAACAATCACAATATCGGCGTCAGCATTGCCAAGATATGGACGTCCTTGGTCTTCGACTAAAAGTTTGATTAAATCTGGTCTTTGTCCTGAATAAAGAGCTTCCCGATCAGAATTAATTCTTTGAACACTTTGATAAATATAGATTCCAGACATGGTGACCAAGGCAATAGTGATTGCTCCTAGAAGCAAAATAATTACCCCCCACCACTTTCTGTACCAAGGTTTTAGTTTGTTTTTGTGTCGTTCTTTCATTTCCGCCAAACGGATGCGATCTTGCAATTTGTTGTCCATATTAATTGAAAAAATCACTAATTTTTAGTATCATTATTATATCATAAATTATTGTTTGATAAAACGCATGAAATTAGTCTCTTGGAATGTTAATGGTATTAGAGCAGTACTAAAAAAAGGTTTTACAGATTTTATTCGGACGAATTCGCCCGATATTTTGTGTTTACAAGAAATAAAAATTTCTCAAGCAACTCAACAGGAGACAGAATTTGATTTTGCTGGTTATCGAGAGTATTGGAATAGCGCTGTTCGCCCTGGTTATAGCGGCACCGCCGTTTTGTTGCGCGATAATTTTCCCCAGCCACTGAGCATTAAAAATGGTTTTGGTGAAGAGATTTTTGACAATGAAGGGAGAACTCAGGTTTTGGAATTTGCCGATTTTTATTTGGTTAATTGCTATTTTCCTAATGCCAACGCTGAACTTTCTCGTTTGGATTACAAGTTAGATTACAATGATTATTTAACGGAAAATTTAAAAAAATTAGAACAAAAAAAGCCGGTGATTATTTGTGGTGATTTCAATGTTGCTCACCAAGAGATTGATTTGGCTCGCCCCAAAGAAAATATTGGCAATCCCGGTTTCACCAAAGAAGAGCGATTCTGGTTGGATAGTTTTCTTAAGAAAGGATTTGTTGATACTTTTCGCTTGATTAATGGTGATAAAATTCAATATTCTTGGTGGAGCTATCGCGCCTTGGCGAGAATTAGAAATATTGGTTGGCGGATTGATTATTTTTGCGTTTCTTCTGAGATTAAAAATAAAATCAAAGACGCCTTTATTTTAGATAAAGTAGAGGGCTCTGATCATGCACCAATCGGGATTGAGTTAGAAAAAATTAAAGCTTAAATTATGGATTTACTCAAACAAATGAAGGAAATTTGCCGGATTTATGAAATAAACCCTCAACGATCAAAAGGGCAGAATTTTTTAGTAACTGAAAGCATTTATGACAAAATTGTCGCGAGTGCGGAAATAAAATCGACAGAAACTGTTGTCGAGGTTGGCCCGGGCTTGGGATTTTTAACGGCAAAATTAGCCAAAAAGGCAAGCAAAGTAATTGCCGTAGAGCTTGATGATCGTTTGGCTGAAGTCTTACGTATCGCCATTGATTCACAAGGAGTAGAAAATGTGGAGATTGTTAATCAGGATATTTTGAAATTTAATCCAGAGAACATTGGTCCTTATAAAATTGTTGCCAATATTCCCTATAATATTAGTTCAATTCTTCTAAGAAATTTTTTAAGCGCCAAAAACAAACCGGAGGCGATGGTTTTAATGGTTCAAAAAGAAGTTGCTGAGCGAATTGTTGCGCAAGCTCCCGATATGAATATGTTGGCTCTTTCGGTACAGTTTTTTGGTGAAGCAAAAATAATTCGAGAAGTAAAAGCGGGGAATTTTTGGCCAGAGCCAAAAGTTGATAGTGCAGTTATTAAAATAACTACCAGAAAAACAAAATACAGTCCTGAAGATGAAAAAATATTTTTCCGTTTGGCAAAAATTGGTTTTGCCGCTAAGCGAAAAATGCTAAAAAATAATCTTTGCGGTGGCCTAAAATTAAAGGGGGAAGAGCGAAAAAAAATAGAAGAAATTTTTGAAAAAATAAATTTTTCTTCAAAGCTGCGCGCCGAAGATTTGAGCTTGGAAAATTGGGAAAAATTATTTGCTGAAATGAAGAAAATTGTGGTATAATTTCCCTATATATCTTTTATTTATCTATT
This sequence comes from uncultured Gammaproteobacteria bacterium, assembly GCA_964498085.1. GTDB lineage: Bacteria > Patescibacteriota > Patescibacteriia > Patescibacteriales > UBA12465 > CAINDR01. Next base: position 4,156 of record CAZCFX010000026.1, on the reverse strand, counting down.
ACTTATGCGAGAGTTTGATAAAAACCAAAAAGTCGCCATCGTTACCCTTGGTTGTGTGGCGATTTTTGTCTTTTTTGGTGCTGCTTGGCAATTTAAAACTCGCCTAGAAAAACCTTTCGATTACGGAACGAAAGAAAAAAATACCAAAATTACTTTTGGTTGTGAAAGTGGTAATTGTGAAAATGATTTATCCACTTTAATGACCGACACCCCAGCCACTGCCAGTGGAACTTCAATTGTTGATAGTGAATTGGAAATTCCTGATCGTTTGAAAAACTCAGTATTGACCACCGTTTCCAGCTCTACTTTTTCTGGTCTTGAAGATTCAACAATCAATTTGAGTGATTTGAGCTCAACTGATGAAGAAAAATTACAGAATTTATTAAATGGTCAGGGGGATGTTGAATCCTTGCGTTCTTTGATGCTTCAAGGTGGTGCTGATCCGGAAATGCTCAAACAAATTAGCGATGAAGAGCTTCTAAAGATTTATCAAGAATCCTTAACTCAAAATAATGCTTCCAGTACTAATTCGGGAAATTAATTTTTACTTTTAATATATGCGTTTTAATCCTTCGCGTTTTAAAAAAACAGTTTTAATTACGGTTTTGTTCTGTAGTTTTTTTGTTTTTGCTAGTCCGGCAAAAGCAGTTGCTGCAGCTCCAATGTTTGAATTAGGTAGTCTTCCAACCGCGTTCCAAACCGCAAAGGATGCAGCAGCCGCAGCTAGTAAAACCATTTGGGAAAAACTTCTTGTTGCTCTAAAGAAAGCTGGCTCAAGCGCTTTGCAATCCACGGTTCGTTCAGCTTTGAATAAGTTTGCTTACGACACCGCTACTTACCTCGGTTCGGGAGGAAAGGGACAACAGCCGCTTTTTGTTACCAAAAGCTGGGGTTCTTATTTGAAACAGATTGGTGATGAGGCTGCCGGACAATTTATTGAAAATTTTGCTGATAGTTTTGCTTCTGATGTTCAAGCTGATCAAGCAAGGGAGCGCGGAGAAGAAAATTGCTCCAATCAATTCGATAAATGCTACAATAAATGCTCTTCAATGCCGAATGGACCCGAATATGATAAATGTAATACCGAATGCAATAAAAAATTAATTACTTGTCGAAATAATAATTATACAAATTATACTAATGCACTTGCTAATAATTCAAAAGCAGCAGCAAATGGAACCAAGACTTCAAGTTTAAACCTTTGTAATCCTTCAGTAGAAGTGCGCATGAAATTAGCGCTCGGTTTGGTTAATCAACAACGTCCAACTCGTCCAAATTGTTCTTGGTCCGAATTAAGTAATAATTGGGTAACCGCCTACAAGAATGTTTCAGAAACCAATATTTACTCCAAACTAAGAAATATGTTTGATATCCAATCGACTGATTTAAGTGCCGCTCTGGCTCTTCATACTGGTTTAATGGAAGAGGTTAGTTTGAAAACTGAAACTAGTAAAACTAATTTAATTGGTAAAGGTGGTTGGTTAGATACTTATAATATTGGTGAAAAGTTGGTTGGTCTTCCTGATCAAGCCAAAGTAAAAACTGAATTAGCTCAGCAGGGGTATATTAGTAACATGGGTACCTTCACTGGCGACGCTTTGATTGATGCTGGTAATGTTTTTTTGAACCAACTGGCCATGTCTGCTTTTAATAATTGGATGTCTGGTTTGAGTGGTGGTGTTTCTTCTGGTGGTACTTATGGTGGTAGTAATTCTTCGATTTACTCTTATGAATCCGGTTCTTCCAGTTCTGCTGATTATTTCAAAAACAAATTGTCTTTGATGAGTATTTTAAAACCTCAATTTGCCGAGAAGGCAAACTATAATGTTTTGGCGGAAATGGCGATTTGTCCGGATGCCAAGAATCCAGGACCAAACAATTGTGTGATTGATAATCGTTTTATGGAAGCAATCTCCACCCAAAAAACTATTGGCGAAGCTTTGACTGATGGTTCTTTGAATGGTTCCTGGTTGATGACTACTAACAACACGGCAAATTCTTATCAAGAAAATTATTCTTTGCGTAATGCCATTATTTTGCGCAAATTCCGTATTTTGCCAATTGGTTGGGAGGCAGCTATTGAAAAAGCAGCCGCCAATGGCAAGAATGCTACTTTGGCTGATATCGTTTCTTGTTTTAGTCCTGATGATAACTATCGCACTTTTTCTTCTCCGGAAATTGAAAGCAATCAAACTTGGTGTCGCGATTTGATTGATCCAAAATGGGTTTTGAAAGCCCCACAAAGTTATTGTGCCAAATCTGGTTTTGGTAACCAAATTATTTCTTCTCAAATCATTGAAACTGGGGAAACTGGAACAACAACTCCTGCCACTGAGCTCATCATTACTCGCCAGGATGATTATTGTGCTGATGAAAAAACTTGTATCAAAGAAAATTCCAAAGGTGTTTGTGAAGCTTATGGATATTGTACCGAGGATCGTCGTACTTGGAATTTTGGCAATGATTCTTGCGAGCCAATCTTTAATAGTTGCGAAACTTTTGCCGACACCAATGGTAATACCATTTCTTACTTAAAAAACACTTTAGATTATGGAAGCTGTACCAAGGATAATTCTGGTTGTCGACAATATTCCACTTTTGGTTCTTATGCTTCTTCTACCAATCAAATTTCTTGGTCCGGAAACAATGCTTACGCTATTTTCTTAAACAGCAAGGCAGAAAGTTGCAGTTCTGCCAGTGAAAGTTGTCAAATGATGACGCGAGTAAAACCTTCTTGGGGGGACAATTTAATTTTTAATAATAATTTTGCCCTTGATACTGTTGGCGCTTCCACCACAAATGGCATTTTGAGTAATCATTGGAAGGCTTCAGGAACAATAGAAGTGGTCTCGGAAGCTGATAGTAACAATAAACTTTTAAAATTTGACGGAAATCAAGCTGGTTTGATTTCTGATTCCTCTTTCTCGGTTATTCCAAGCGGTATCACCCCAATTGCTGATTATTATTATACTTTAAGTGCAGAAGTATTTTTTGCTTCTGACGAAATTGTCACCATGAAGCTTGGTGGCACTGATTCTGTTTCTACAAGTACAAAAGGATCTGATAATTGGCAGACTATTTCTTTAACCGCCAAACCAAGTCATGGTATCAGTTCTTTGGATTTCTCAGTCTTGATTAATAACGGAACTTTCTATTTACGCAACATAAAATTAGAAGCTAATAATCATTTTTCTGGCTGGTCTGATTACGGCGCAGTCACTACTCAGGAAAAATTAATTCCAAGTTATTTGGCTTCTTTGTGTTATGTTAATCCATTTGCCACGGGCATGTATGATTATCGTTTGAAAGATAATGCTCCAGAAATCTGCAAAAATTTTGCTCGTCGTTGTAACAAGGATGAAGTTGGTTGTCAGAATTTTGCTTCTGCTGATGGCTTTTCTTTGACTGGAAAAGTAAGCTTTGATGAATATTGTCCACAAGAATGTGTTAATTATGATTCTTACGTTCAACAGAAGACCAATTTCCAAAGTGTTTCCGCTAATTATTTTATTCCAAACACTGCCACTGCTTGTTCCGCTTCCGCTGTCGGTTGTTCTCGTTTCACTAATCTCGATGATGTTGCTCAAGGTGGGGAAACTAATGAATATTATTCCGCTTTGCGTCGCTGTATCCAGCCGGACAATACTTGTGGTGCTTTCTATTCTTGGAGCGGAGAAAATGAAAGCGGTTATCAACTTGTAGCTTACAATTTAGTAGCTAATGGTAATCAGCCAAAAGTTAGTTCTGATGATAGTGCAGAATGCAACAAGGACATTTTTGAATTAAGCCCTGCTGACCCAGATTATAATCCAGATTGTCGTCAGTTTTATGACAAAAACGGCGCTGTTTCTTATCATTTATATTCCAGAACGATTACTTGTTCCACGGATTGTCGTCGTGTTCGTTTAGATGAAAGCACCAATAAAGACGAGTGCATAGCTAATGGCGGAATTTTCACTAATAATATTTGTATCTTCCAAGCTTTGCCAAGCCAAAGTACTACTTGTGCTCCTCAGGAAAATGGCTGTCGAGAATATAATGGCAATAACGGAAATAACGTTCGTATCGTTTCTTCTTATGATTTTGAAGATGGAAATCCAGTTTTCTCTGGCAATAATAGTATTAGTAAAGTTTCTACTAATAAAAACGGCAAATC
>CAZCFX010000025.1:0-7554 GCA_964498085.1 uncultured Gammaproteobacteria bacterium | reverse complement strand
ATGCGCCCAAGCACTGAACATCAAGTTCTCAACGAAAATGCTAACGATGAAAATATTCCCAAAGTAAATTTAGTTATCAAAGCTGATTTCTTGGGCTCTGCGGAAGCAATTGAAGAATCATTATTGAAAATCAATACCGAAAAAGTAAAAGCAAAAATTATTTCCAAAGGTTTAGGAAATATTACTGAAGGAGATGTAAAGCGTGCTGAAGATTCCGATGCAATTTTGGTTGGTTTTAATATTCGTCTAACTCCAGCTATTGAAAATTTAATTCGTGAACGTAATGTTAAAGTAAAAACTTTTACAGTGATTTACGATTTGATCAAATTTGTTACTGGCGAAATGCAATTATTGATTAAGCCAGAAATTAATCGTATTGATGAAGGCAGAATCAAGGTTCTAGCTATTTTCCGCACTGAACCTCGTGCACAAATTGTGGGAGGAAAAGTTTTGGATGGCCGAGCTTTGGTGGATACTTTGGTGGAAGTAATGCGCGGCGATGAAATGGTTGCTCTTGGAAAATTAACTCAACTTCAATCTGGCAAACAAAACGTTAAAGAAGTAGAAAAAGATTTGGAATGTGGTTTACGTTTTGAAGGAAATCCAATTATTGAAGAAGGAGATATTATAAAAATGTATCGTGAAGAAAAAGTTATTGATAAGTTGTTCTAATTATTTATGTCCAAATTGCGTTTTGATGAATTATTATCACAAGAATTAGCCGCGATTATTTCGCGTGATTTGGAATTTCCAGAAGCTTTAGTTACCGTCTTATCAGTAAATTGTTCTACAGATCAGCGTTACGCTTCGGTAAAAATATCTATTTTGCCGGAAAATTTTGCGGGCAGTGCCTTGACCGCTTTGCGCAGAAACTCTGCTAATTTCGCCAAGAAATTACAAGCGAAAACCAAGATGCGCGAAGTGCCGAAATTGACTTGGGTTTTTGATCCAACCGAAAAAGAAGCTTCCAAGATTGAAGATTTACTTCGCAAAATTAGCGAGGGAAAAGAAGATGAAATTGCCGATGACGATTATGGATTTTGAAGAAAAATACAAAATTGCCTTTCATAAAATTAAAACCGCGAAGCGCATTTTGGTAATTGGTCATATCAATCCAGATGGCGACGCTATCTCTTCTGTTAATATTGTGGTTTTAATTGCTCAAAGCTTCAACGTTGCCGTTGACGCTTTTTGTATTGGCAAAAAAGAAGGACCTTTTAATTTTTTAGCTTTTACTAATAAAATTTCTGATACGTTTTCCGGAGATCTTACTGATTATGATTTAGTAATTGTTGTTGATTGTGGTGCTTTGGGGCGAACGGGAATTAAAGAACTGATTGAAGAAGAATTAAAAAAATCAGCAACAGAAAGACCATTTTTTATTGAGTTTGATCATCATCCGCAAGTGCAAGCTTGGGCAGATTTGGAAATTAGGCAACCGGAAGCATCGGCCGCTTGCGAGGTTCTCTATCATTTTTGTCAAAATCAAAAAATAGAATTCACTCGTGATTTGGCGGATAATATTTTGACTGGCATTTTGACCGATACTGGAAATTTTCTTTATCCCAGCACTAGTTCGGAAACAATTAATATTGCTTCCAAAATGTTAACTTATGGTGCACGTTTTACCAAAATTTCGGCAGTATTAAAAAACAATCAAGACTTGTTAACCATTAAACTTTGGGGTTTGGCTTTGGAAAATTTACGTTTAAATCCAAAATATAGTTTTGCCTTTTCAGTGCTAACCCAAGATGATTTAAAATCCGCAATGTTGTCCGCGGGTTATCACGATTTTTCCGCAAGCGATGATTTCTCCGGCACTTTGCACAGTGATTTATTTGGCGAGATTGCCGGGTTTATTAGTAATATTTCTGGTGCCAAAGCGATTATGCTTTTACGCCAAGATGCACCTGGAAAACTAAAAGGTAGTTTGCGCACCGCCAATTCAGATGTCGATATTTCTGTTCTAGCTCGCAAATTAGGTGGTGGTGGGCACGCCAAAGCTTCTGGTTTTGAACTAGATGGTGATTTGGAGAAAACGGAAGATGGGTGGAGAATTATTTAAAAAGACGGTCTTTAATAACCGTCTTTTTTTATTTTTTCTTTTGCTCCTTCTTCCGCCACTCATTTATCAACTTGTGATTGCCTTCCACTAAAACTTTTGGCACGGGATAACTTTTTTTGCCAACCTGAAAAACTTCTGGGCGAGTATATTGTGGGTATTCCAAAATTCCTTCTTCACTATGAGATTCTTCAACGGCGCTATATTCATTTCCCAAAACACCAGGCAATAATCTGGTGATAGAATCAATCATTACGGCTGCGCCAAGTTCGCCACCGGTGAGAACGTAATCACCAATTGAAATTTCTTCGTCGATAAATTCTTTAATTCTCGCATCTATTCCTTCGTAGCGTCCGCAAACAATAATCACTTCATCCAGTTTTGAATATTCTTTGGCTTTTTTCTGAGTCCAAGTATTGCCGCTAGCTGCCATTAAAACAATTTTCCTTTTTTTCTTGGTGCTGCCTTTTTTGACATCTTTCAAAGCTTTATAGATTGGTTCAATTTTCATCAACATCCCAGCGCCACCGCCATAAGGGGTGTCGTCGACAGTCCGGTGATTATCGGTAGTCCAATCACGAAGATTGTAATTTTCTATTTTGATTATCTTTTTTTTCTGTGCCCGAGAAATAATACTCTCATTAAAATAAGAGTCTAAAATTTCAGGGAAGATGGTGATAATTTTAAATTTTTTCATATATCTCTATCATAACAAAAAACCCGGCTTTTGGCTCGGGTCTTTTGTTTTTGAGATTTGAATTTAGATGTTTAAATCATCAATCGCAGAAGTATCGATATCTGGGATTTGATTTACAGAAGCATCATTGTGTTCGCGTTCTGCTTTGACATGTTTTCCGCCTTCTGGATCATAGATCTTTAAGTTTACGCGGGAATTGTTTTTTGCACCAACAATTTTCAAAAGGGTGCGGATAGCTTGAGCGGTTTGACCGCGGCGGCCGATCACATAGCCCATATCGGCTGGATCAATTTTTAAGGTTAAGAGTACGCCCATTTCATCAACGGTGCGATCGACGACGACTGCATCAGGGACACTGACGATGGACTTCACGATCATTTCCAAGAACTGTTTGTCTTTTTCCATAGTGGTTTTTGTCGGTTCCGTGAATTGGATTTGCTGCCAATTTTTTAGAACTTATATTTTTAATAAATACAGCCAAATGGCTTATTTTTATTATAGCAGAAAGTTTAATTTTGTCAATAATTGACTAATAATAGTAAAATTATTCGGTTACTACTTCAGCTTCTGGGGCAGCTTCTACTTCAGCTTCTACTGGCGCTTCAACACTCTCTGTTTCAGCTGGTTTTGCTTCGGCAGCTTTCTTTTTGTCAGCTTTGGCGGCTGCTTGAGACTTTCTTTTTTCGCTAGTTTCACCTTTTTTTGAGGCTTTTACCTTACTTCCTTCAATAATTTCTTGAGAAATTAATAAATTATTGACTGAAGGAGTCATTTGAGCCCCGCGATCTAACCAATACTGGATACGATCTTTTTTGGCTTGTAATTGTTTAGCGTACTGGTTGTAAGAACCCAAGATTTCCAAAACTTCACCATATGGATCACGTCCTTTTTCGGCGATAATTAAACGGAATACTTTTTTGTTGGTTTTTCCTACTTTTGCAAGTTTGATGGTTAACATAATTTTCTGATAATTTTAGTAAATTTACTAAGAAATATTAACTTATTAGTGAGTAAAAGTCAAGAATTAGACGCGTGGTCTAAAAGGAGGACGGGAAGAGCCTTCTCTTCTTGGTCCGCGATCACGTGGAGTGAAGCCATTTGATCCGCCTGGGCGAGATGAGCTCATACCAGTTGATTTTCCTTTTTCATCTTTCCATAAAGGCAAATTGTCATCCAAATTTTTCATGGTCAAATTAATTCTTCCTTGATCATCAATTTCTTTAATTTTTACAGTAACAATATCGCCAATATTTAGGAGATTCTCTGGTTTATCAACCCGGTAAGGAGCAAGTTCACTGACGTGAACCATACCATCTTGGTTGGCATTTAGTTGAATAAAAGCACCGAAGTCTAACATTCGTACTACTTTTCCTTTGATAATTTCTCCAGGAGTAAATTCGTGGATAATTTCTTTTACTTGGCGAACAGCTTCTTCAACCATGGCAGCATTAGTACCGCAAACCATTACTAAACCATCATCATCGATATCAATGCTAACATTGCCATCGGTTTCATCAATAATTTTGTTAATGGTTTTACCACCAGGACCAATAATCATGCCAATTTTCGCTGGATCAACATTGAAGCTGATAATGCGAGGAGCATATTTTGATAATTCAGCACGAGGAGCGGAAATAGCTGATTTGGAAACTTCCAAAATTTGGTTTAAAGCTTCACGTCCTTGAGTCAAAGTTTTTTTGATTATTTCAGCAGTTAAGCCGTCAGTTTTGGTATCTAATTGAATAGCGGTTAAACCAGTATCGGTGCCAGTGATTTTGAAATCCATACCGCCATCACCATCTTCCAAGTCTTGAATATCGGTGAGAACTTCCCAGCGACTCATGTCTTTATTGGAAGCAAGTCCCATCGCAATGCCGACTACTGGTTTTTTGATTGGCACACCAGCATCCATTAAAGCCAAAGAAGAAGCGCAAGTGGAAGCCATTGAGGAAGAACCATTAGAGCCAAGAGTTTCACTAACCACGCGAATAGTGTAAGGAAAATCTGCTTTTTCTGGGAGAACTGGAACTATTGCTTTTTCGGCTAAAGCACCATGGCCGACTTCTCGACGACCAGTGCCGCGTAGAGGGGAAGCTTCGCCAACAGAATATGGTGGGAAGTTGTAATGATGCATGTAGCGTTTTTTGCTTTGTCCATCAAGACCTTCAAGAGATTGTTCGAGTCCAGGAGCACCCAAGGTAACAATAGACATCACTTGCGTTTCACCGCGAGAGAACAAGCTAGTGCCGTGATCACGAGGTAAAAGTTGTACCTCGGCGGATAAGCGGCGAATTTCATTCAAAGCACGGCCATCAACACGACGTTTGTCATTCAAAATAGAATTAGTAATTTCTTCATCAACCATTGTTTCTACTAATTTTTTTATAGCAAATGCGCGTTGATCTTTTTCGTATCCTTTTTCAAAAAGATATTCGTCTAATTGATTTTTGATAGCAACTAAAGCACCTTTTCTTTCCGCTTTGGTGTAATATTCTTTGTTAAATAAAGTTTTACTGATATTTTCTTTTAACCAAGCTTCGCTAATTGCTAATAATTCTTTTTTGGTATTTTCTTTTTCCAATTCAGCTTCACTTTTTAGAACTTTCTTTTCGGCTTTTACTTTTTCTGGTAAAGCCGCTTTCATTTTTTTGATTAATTCGATTGCTGGTTGCATGGCTTTTTGGCCACCGATAATTGCTTCATAAATTAAATCTTCCGGAATTTCTTTACAGCCAGCTTCAATCATGATTGATTTAAATTCCGTACCAGCAACAATCAAATCTAAAGTGCTTGTTTCTTGTTGCTCAACAGTTGGGTTGTAAATTAATTTTCCATCAATCAAACCAACTCTTACTCCACCAAGAGGGCCTTTCCAGTCAATGCCAGCAATTGATAAAGCAGCAGAAGCAGCAATCAAAGCAGTAATATCGTAATCATTTTCTTGATCATAAGACATGACAGAAGTAATTACTTGTACATCACGGCGATCTTCTTGATTAAAAAGTGGGCGAATAGAACGATCAATCATTCTGCCAGTTAAAATAGCATCGTCAGTTGGACGACCTTCGCGTTTTAACCAGCGAGAGCCCTTAATAATTCCAGCGGCATAAAGTTTTTCTTCGAATTCAACCATTAACGGAAAGAAATCAATTCCATCTCTTTCAGTTTTTGATTGAACAACATTAGCCATAACGACGGTTTCACCGTATTGTACCAAAACAGAAGCATCAGCTTGCAAAGCTAACTTGCCAGTTTTGATCGTGAGAGTGCGGCCAAGCCACTCCCCGGAGAAAATTTTTTCTTCCATACTTTTTGAGCTTGGCCATTAAATTTAAGAACTGTAATGATTTACAGTGCTAACTATCTAATGGTCAAGCGTTAATTATATTTATTTTTTTCTTGTTTTTTTAAAATTTTTATCGTAACTACGCATCAAATATTTTGGATCACTTCCCAGGTCAGTAAAATCATCGACTTCTTCAATCAAACGGGAAGATGTAGTTTTTCTAAAAGCCATTACTTCTACCAAACAACCTTTATTGTCTTGTAGGTAAGAAACCAAAGGTAAATAATCACCATCACCGGAAACAATCACAATCACATCCATTTTTTCAGAAATTTTGATGGCATCAATTGCTAAACCAACATCCCAATCAGCCTTTTTTGAACCATCCGGAAAAATTTGCAAATCTTTGATTCGTACTTCAAAACCTTGTTGAACGAGGGCTTCGAAGAAAGGAGTTTCTTCTTCGGTTTCGGTCTTTATAGCATAAGCAGTGGCCCGGATAAGTTTCCGACCAGCCACTGCTTTGTTCAATATTTCTTTGAAGTTTGCTTTTTTCCCGTACAAATTTTTAGCTGAATGGTAAATGTTGGAGACATCTACTAAAATACCGACTCTTTGTTCAGGATGTTTAATCATAAATTTATTCTTCCAAAGGAATTTCTTCAGTTTCGTCAGCAACAATGTATTTTCTTTCCTTGGCTTTTGCTTCTTCTTCCTCGGCAATTAATTTGTTGGCGATTTTCAGTTTTAGTTTTACGGCTAATTCTTGGAAGGCTTCAGCGTTTTCTTTTTGTAAATATTTTAACAATTTTCTTCTTTCACCAACTTTTTTCAATAAACCACGGCGTGAAGAAAAATCATGTTTGTGGATTTTTAGATGTTCAGTTAATTGCTTGATTTCTTCGGTTAAAATTGCAATTTGGACTTGAGGTGAACCGGTATCAGTTTCGTGAGTGCGAAATTTTTTGATCAATTTCTCTTTGTCTTTTTTAGTCATCATAGATTTCTTCGCCTAAACCAAGAAATAATTTTTAAAGACGAAAATTATTTCTGAGAAAAGGTGCTTTTTTATTTTTTTATTTTGCTAATGAATTAACTTTTTTCATTAAACGGGATTTTTTTCGGGCAGCAGTGCCTTTTTTGATCACGCCATTTTTTGCCGCTTTATCAATTGCTTGAAAAGTTTTTGGCAAAGATTCTTTGACGCTGGCATCCTTAGCGGCAATCGATTTCAGATTGGTTTTCACCAATTTTTTTACAGTTTCCTTTTGTTTTTTGTTGGCTACGTTGCGTTTGATGCTTTTGCGCAACTCTTTCTCAGCCGATTTCTTGTTTGGCATAGAATATTTTGCTTTTATTAGTCAAAAAATTATTAATTTTTTTGTAATCTTTTATAAGTAATAAGATGATAGCATAAATGTTCAGAAAAAACAAGGGGTAGAATAAATTTTTTTAAAAAACAAAATTTTTCTAATATTTGACAAAAAGTAGGAAATAATTGTATAATAA
>CAZCFX010000024.1:0-7992 GCA_964498085.1 uncultured Gammaproteobacteria bacterium | reverse complement strand
AACCTCGCCTGCGCGAGGTTGTTTTTTTATTTAGAGAAAAATAAAAACGAACACATTTGTGTCCGTTTTTGTTTTAGTAAATTTTGTTTAAATAACCTTTTTGAAATTTTCTTTTACTAAATCCGGTGAAAAAATATCAACCTGATAATTATCAACTTTCCTAAGAAAATCCATAAAAATAGGTTCTTCTTTAATTTTTCCATTAGCCAGATCGGCGATTGCGATTGCTTCACCATCAGTTAAAAGAGCGAAAATTAATAAAGGATTGGAAAAGTTGTGCAGCAAAAATCGATGAGCAACTTCCAAAACCTTTCGATCAGCAGTTCGATCTATTTTTTCATAGAGGTTTTTGAAAGACCATTGTCTAATTTCCTCCATTTTTTGAGCAGCGTCTGAATCAGAAAAAGAAATAATTCCTTTTTCACTACTTTCTTTAACTAAAGAAAAAATACAACTCAAACACCTTTCTCTTTGGTCTTTACCCAAAGAAAACAAAGCTTTAGGTAAATCCTTTTCTTCGAAATAAGCACCAGATATAGCGTCATTCAAATCAGCAAAAGTATAAGCAATTTTGTCAGCTAGCATTACTACGGAATATTCCAAAGGAAGCGTAGGATCAATTTGCAAACCGTTTTTGCCACGAGAGTGATAAAGTATTCCCTCTAAAACTTCATAGGAAAGATTTAGACCTCCCCCATCACGCTCGATTTTCTGAGCAATAACGACACTCATAATTTCATGGCGAAAGCGCCTGGCCGAAAAAGAACAAATCATATTTTCTCCCAAATGGCCAAAAGGGGTATGCCCCAAATCATGTCCAAAAGCAATTGCTTCAGTTAAATAAACGTTCAAACCGAGAATTTCAGCCATCTGTACAGAAATAGAGACAACTTCGTGGGTATGGATTAAGCGATTTCGTAGATGAGAATTTTTTCTATGCTCAGAAAAAACCTGATTTTTACCAGAAGATCTTCGAATACATTTACTGGATAAAATCTTTGTTTTATCTAGCAAATAAGGATTCATAACAAAAAAATAAGGGCCATCTTCATCTTGGTTTTTATCCAAAACTCGTCCGAGACTTTGTGCGGTATCAAATTTTTTAGCTGATAAGGCTAGCCGATAAGGCGTGAAATTTAAATTTTCCATAACTTTTTATTTTTTTATTTAATTTTTAAAGAAATAGGTTTTCAAACAAACTTATAATAATTTCCTAAAAATGTCAATTATTAGTTAACATTTGGCATTAAGCAGTATTTGAGTTAAAATAAAAACCGGCAAAAAGCCGTACTAGACAAAAGTAATCGTAAATTAACAATCAAATATCTTAAAAAATGAAAAAAAATGCTCTTTCAAAAACACTAATTTTTATTGCTATTATCGCAACTTTAACCATTTTCTCATGTGAAAATGATTTGGGAACTTTCACAAAAAAAACAGAAATTCCCGAATATTACGGCAATGGCGTTTATTATTTCTCCTGTGAAGGCCAGAAATTTATGGAGTCTCTTTCCAATTTCCTGGAAGACGGCAAAGAAATTAGCACAATTACTAGTATTCGTGACCAAGGAGGCCGAAAAGGCTACTTGGTAGTTGTCAAAAACGACAATAAAAAAATTCTCAATAACCATTTAGTTGCTAACTAAGTGGTTATTTTTTATTTATCCCTTAAAATGATAAAATAGAGAAAAGAATAAAATAAATATATGAGAAGAAAAAAAATAAAAGCAAAAAATAAGGGGATTATTTTGGTCATAATTATAATTATTGTTGCCCTGGCTGCTTCTGATTATTTTTGGCAAAAAAACCAAAAAAATACCACCGAGCAAAAAAATCTAAGCACCGAAAATAGCGATATTAAAATAATTAAAGATACCAAGCCGGCAACCAGCTCAACCGAAATAATTACTGTTAGTACTACCACGCCAGAAATTCAACCATTATCTTTCAAAACTGATACCCCAAAAATTTCTGCCGTTCGAGAATTGGATGGTGTATTTAATTATCAAGTTGCCGAACTACAAGCACGTGCCGACGCTTGTGGCACTTCTTATTCAGAAAGTTATTTTGAAAATTTGGTTGCCAAATTCAAACAAGCGCCAAAGATTTTTTATACTTTCAAGTATCGCAGCGCCAATGCTTCTAATAGTGACGAAAGTGTTTATTCTGTTACTATTTTACCGAATAAACCTGGCTACAAAAATTTGGCAGAATTCAAAAAAGATTTTAATCTTTGTGGTGCTGGCGGCGTTGATAATCCTTTTATGATGAACAAAGACTGGCTTTTATTTGTTAGCTCCTGCGGCAGTGGTTTTGATGATGGCTCCGGAAGAATAAATAGTTGTGAAGCCGCCAGAAAAATCATTGAACCAAGTCTGAAATTAAAATAATCGTATTTGTGCTACAATCAAATTATGGATAAAACACCGGAAATTTTAATTATTATCGACGGAAACGCCCTCGTTCATCGTAGTTTTCATGCTTTGCCAACTACTATGAAAAGACAAGACGGCAAAACCACTAACGCTGTTTATGGTTTTACTTCTTTTCTTCTGAAAGCAATCCAAGAATTTAAACCACAATACGCTGTGGTTACTTTTGATGAAGCGGCACCAACTTTTCGACACGAAAATTATACTGAATACAAAGCCAACCGCGTCAAAGCACCAGATGAATTATACGAACAAATTCCCTTGACTAGGGAAGTTTTGGAAGCTTTTGAAATTCCAATTTTTTCTTGCCCTGGTTTTGAAGCGGACGACCTTATTGGCACCATCTGCCAAAAAGTAAAAAAAGAAAAAAAATTGGTAAGTTATATCATCACCGGCGACATGGATACTTTACAGTTGGTTGATGATCAGGTAAAAGTCTACACAATGAGCCGCGGCTTGAATGATCCAATAATTTACGACGCCGCAAAAATAAAAGAACGTTACGGATTATTACCTAATCAAGTAATTGATTACAAAGCTTTACGCGGTGATCCAGGTGATAATATTCCTGGCGTCAAAGGGATTGGTGAAAAAACGGCAGTTGGTCTGCTTAATGATTACGGCACTCTAGAAAATATTTATCAAAATATTGACGAAGCGGAAAAAACAAAAAAAATTACTCCGCGAATTGCTAATTTACTCCGTGAACAAAAAGAAAGTGCTTTTTTCTCTCAGGAATTAGCGACGATTAATATTGATTCTCCTTTGGATTTCGATTTGGCTAAAGCCAAACTTACTTTTTCCCGAGAAAAAGTAGCAGAAATGTTTGCGGTGATGGGTTTTCGTTCTCTGCTTAATCGTCTCCCAAACAACAAAAACGATGATCAAGTGCAATCTCTAAAAATCAAAAAAAATACCACCATCAAATGTCAGGAAATAAAAGATGAAACTGCTTTCCAAAATTTTTTTACTAGTTTGTCCAAGGAAAAATCATTTGCTTTTAGTTTGGGTATTAATGAAAACAAAAAAATTGATGGTCTATCTTTTGCTTGGAAAAAAAATGAAGCTTATTATTTGCCTCTAGAAAATTCTTCCCAAGGAGACTTGTTTGGTAACGGAAATTCTTGGCTCAAAAAATTAGCGCCAATTTTTGAAGACAAAAAAATTGAAAAAATTGGCCACAACCTAAAATCTTGTTGTCGTTATTTGGCAGCTGAAGAAATAATTCTCGCCGGCCCCCTTTTTGATGCCATGATCGCTGCTTATATTTTGGACCCGGGACGTCGCCGTTATGATTTGCAAACTTTGGCTTTCCTGGAATTTGGTTTGGAAAATTTGCCAACCGGAAAAGGCTCAAACGCCGCCTTGCTTTGGAATCTGAAAGAAGTTTTATTACCTCGTCTAAAAAAAGAAAAATTATTTGATTTATATTGGGAAATCGAAGAACCATTAATTTCAATTTTGGGAAAAATGGAAATGGCCGGAATTGCTTTGGACCAAAATTTTCTAAAAAATTTCAGCAAAAAATTAACTAAACGATTAAAGGAATTGGAAACAGAAATCCACAAACAAGCGGGAATAGATTTTAATATTAATTCCACCAAACAACTAAAGGAAATCTTATTTGAAAAACTAGCTTTGCCAACCAAGAATATTAAAAAAAGCAAAACTGGCTTTTCTACCGCTGAAGAAGAATTAGACAAACTTCTTGATCTTCATCCAATTATTGCTTTCTTGAAAGAATATCGTGAACTAAGCAAATTGCGCAGCACCTACATTGAAGCCCTCCCAGTTTTGGCGGACAAAAATAGTCGTATTCACACCACTTTTAATCAAACCATCACCGCGACGGGCCGCCTTTCTTCAACTGAACCAAATCTGCAAAATATTCCGGTAAAAACTGAACTGGGAAAAGAAACGAGAAGAGCTTTTGTTTCTGCTCCAGGAAAAAAATTATTAAGTTTGGATTATTCACAAATTGAATTACGTTTAGCCGCTCATATTTCTGGCGACCCTTTGATGATTGAAGCTTTCCGTAATGGTGACGACATTCACAGCATCACCGCTGCCGCAATTAATGGCGTCAAAGAAAATGAAGTGACAAAAAAAATGCGCCGCGAAGCCAAGGCGGTTAATTTTGGTATTCTTTATGGTCAAGGACCTCATGGCTTGGCACTAGGGACAGGAATTTCTTTTATGGAAGCCAAGAGGTTTATTGATCGCTATTTTCAGACCTACCAAAAAATAAAAAAAATGATGGACAACTTTATCATTCAAGCAGAAAAAGATGGCGAATCAGTTACTATGTTTGGACGTCGCCGCCCTTTGCCGGATATAAATTCTTCCATGCCACAAATTAAAAAAATGTCAGAAAGAATGGCAATCAATACTCCAATTCAGGGTGCGGCAGCCGATTTGATAAAATTAGCCATGATCAAAATTGATCAAGAAATTAGAGGCAAAGAGAAAGAAATAGTAATGCTTTTGCAAGTTCATGACGAATTAATTTTTGAAGTTGACGAAAATAAAGTGGAAGCTTATGCTAAAATAATCAAAAATTTAATGGAAAATGCTCATCATTTTCAAGTACCGATTATTGCGGAAGCTTCCGTTGGAGACAACTGGAACGAATTGGAAAAAATATCCCTATAAAATATGGAAAATAAAAAACCAAAAAGTTTTATTTTTAAAAGCTACAACTTTGATCAAAGAACGAGAAAAGTTTTTTTTCGTTATTCTTTTGATAATGAAATTAACTTTGAAGAAGTTTTGGATTTTTCTGCCTGCAAACCAAATTGGGACCAAATCAATAAAAAATTATTGGATCGCGCTTTGTTTAACCTTCATTTAGCCATTGGTATTGGCTACTACAAAGCTTATTGTCCAAAAAAAATTGAAATCGAAAGCGGTTTCTTAACCAAAGAACAAGCCAAATTTTGGAACAAACTTTACGAGCGCGGCTTGGGGGAATTCTTTTACAAAAACCAAATTGATTTTCGTGATTTAATTAATTTTCCCTCCAAAGAAAAGAAGATTAAACCCCTAACCACCAAATTTAAAAATCGCTGCCTATTACCAATCGGCGGCGGAAAAGATTCTTGTCTTAGCGCTGAAAGATTAAAAGAACTCGGTTATTCTTTTCATTTAATTAGTTTGCGCGATAGTAAAATTCAAAAAGATACCGCAAAAATAATTAATGCTCCCCGATTAATTATCGGCCGCGAGATGGACAAAAACCTTTTTGAATTAAATAAGCATGGAGCCTACAATGGTCACGTACCAATCTCCGCCATCTATTCCTGGACTTGCGTGGTGGCGGCAATTCTTGGAGATTTCCAAGAAATTATTTTTTCCAATGAACACAGCGCTAACTTTGGCAATGTTAAATATTTGGATGTAGAGATTAATCATCAATATAGCAAAAGCTTTGAATTTGAAACTGATTTCGCTAATTATCTTCACGACTTTTTAACTCCTAGTTTAAAATATTTTAGCTTGCTTCGTCCTTATTCGGAATTAAAAATCGCTCAAGAATTTTCTCGTTATCCAAAATATTTTTCTGCCTTTTCTAGTTGCAATAAAAATTTCAAAATTAACGGCGCTAGCCAACAAAGATGGTGCGGTACTTGCGCAAAGTGCGCCTTCTCTTTTGCTATTTTTGCTGCTTGGAATAATAAAAAAACTTTATTAAAAATTTTCGGTAAAAATTTATTGGATGATAAAAAATTATTACCGCTATTTCAAGAGCTATGGGGGCAAAAAGCCTTCAAGCCCTTTGATTGCGTTGGCACACCAGAAGAAGTTTGTGCCGCCTTTGTTTTGATTTGCCGAAATAAGTTTTGGAAAGACTCACTAATCGTTGAATATTTTCGAGAAAAAATTCTGCCAAAAATAAAAGATCAAGAAAAATTAATCGATACTCAGCTTGCTCGCAGCCGCAAACACGCCGTCCCTTATACTTTTCAAAAAATTTTGGTTCTAGGTTTCGGCCGTGAAGGAAAATTTTCTTTTGATTACTGGCGAAAACTAAATCCACATCTGAAAGTCTGGATTGCCGATAGAAACAAAATTAAAATTCCAGACAAATACTGCACCGCCATTGAGGGAAAAAAATATTTGGACCAATTAGAAGATTTTGATTTAGTAGTCAAAAGCCCGGGAATTTCTAATCAATTTACAGAAATTTCTCGCGCCAAAATAAGAGGAATCATTTTTACCTCAATCACAGAAATTTTTTTCAAAAATTGTCGTGGAAAAATTATTGGTGTCACCGGTACCAAAGGAAAAAGTACCACTGCCACTTTAATTTATCGCGCCCTGAAAGCTGCCGGAAAAAAAGTTCATCTAGTAGGAAATATCGGCAAGGATCCCTTGAAGTTCCTCGGAAAAAATTCCAACAAAGATTATTTTGTTTACGAGCTTTCTAGCTATCAATTAGAAAATTTGCGCTTCAGTCCCCATATTGCGGTGATGATAAATATTTTTCCAGATCATCTTCCTTATCACGGAGGATTTAGAGAATATTGCGAAGCAAAAGCTAATATCACTCGCTGGCAAAAACCGGAAGATTATTTTATTTTTAATAGTAACTTTCCGTTTATCAAAGCAATCGCCGGTCAAAGTGAAGCCCAAAAAAAAGATTATGCTGCCAGCTGGAAGGTAGAAGATAATTTTCTCTTTTACAAGCAAGAAAAAATTATTTCCCTTAATGACATCAAATTGCCAGGAGAACATAATTTAAAAAATATCTCCGCCGCCGCCGCAGTTTTGGAATCTCTTAATTTACCACTTAGCGCTCTTGCCAAGGGAATAAAAAATTTCCACGGCCTGGAACATCGTCTGGAATTAATTGGTCCAAAAAATGGCCTATATTTTTATGATGATGCGATTTCCACCACACCAGAATCAACAATAGTGGCAATAGATTATCTGGAAGGAAAATTAGCAACCATTTTTCTCGGCGGAGAAGATCGTGGCTATGATTTTGACGCCTTGGCAAAAAAATTAAAAAAAATAAAAATTGCCAATATAGTATTTTTTCCTTTTTCCGGCAAGAGAATAAAAGAAGCTCTCAAAAAAGCCTACGGGCAAGAACCTTTTCCAAAATTTTTAGATACTCGCGATATGCATACCGCCGTACAATTTGCCGCCAAAAATACCGAGAAAGGAAAAGCGGTTTTGCTCTCTACCGCTTCTCCAAGTTATAGTATTTTCAAAAATTTTGAAGAAAAAGGAAAACTGTTTAAAGAAGCGATAAATAATTTATGATAATTTTTCTTTACGGTCCGGACACTTTTCGCAGCCGCCAAAAATTAAAAGAAATTCGTCAGAATTTTCAAAACAAAGTTGATGCTGATTCTTCCAGTATTAGCGTGCTTGATGGTGCCAAAATTGGCATCAAGGAAATTGCCGAGCAAATAAACACTGGCTCTCTTTTTGTTAGTAAACGTTTAGTTATTATTGAAGATTTTTTTAATAATAAACAAGAAAAAATTTTTACCGAATTAAAAGAATATTTAGAGAAACAAAAATTGGCGGACTTAAAAGAAGGAAATGTTTT
>CAZCFX010000023.1:0-8612 GCA_964498085.1 uncultured Gammaproteobacteria bacterium | reverse complement strand
CTTATTAGCACTCTCTTGACGGGAGTGCTAATTTGCTATATAATAACGAAAGAATGAAAAATATATGATTTCTGAAAGAAAAAAATTAATCCTCCAAACTATTATTAAAGAACACGTAAAGACCGCTCAGCCGGTTTCTTCTGGTCTTTTGGTGGAGAAATACAAGCTTGGGGTTTCCCCGGCCACTGTCCGCAATGACATGATGGAACTAGAAGAAGAGGGTTATATTTTTCAACCGCACACTTCTGCTGGCCGCATCCCAACTATTTGGGCCTATAGCGAAGAGGCACAAAATTTGAACGAAACAAACAAACAGCAAGCACTTAAAGATTCAGAAAAGGAGGTTTTGGTAAAAGTTTTTCAAAACGATGAAAATTCCTTTAAGCAAATTGCCAAATTAATTTCCGAATTTTCTAACAGTGCCGTTTTTTGGGCTTTTCATAAAAATAGTTTTTTTCACACTGGATTAGCAAACTTATTTTCTCAACCAGAATTTCGCCAAGTAGAAGCAGTTTGTGATGTTTCCGGAGCAATTGATAAATTGGAAGAGATTATTAGTTCTTTATTTGAAGAATTGCCATTGGGAAGAAGAATTTTAGTTGGTGAAGAAAATCCTTTCGGTGCCTTTTTGAGTGTTACTTTATTGAAATACAAAAACGCTGGTCAGTTTGGTGTTTTGGGAATTTTGAGTCCGGTACGTGCTGATTATGTCCACAACCTTTCTTTGGTTGAATTTATTCAAGAACAATTTAAATAAAATTTATGGAAGAACAAAAAGAAAATAAAAATTTAGTTGCCGCTCATGGTTTTATTGTTAATTCTCGTCAAGAAATTTTGTTGCTAAAAGAAAAGGGTAGTGATTTGTGGCTCGGTTTGAGTGCTTTGGTGCCAAGCAAAAAAGAACCATTGGAAACAATCAAGAAAAAAGCAGAAAAAGAATTGAATTTAAAGGTAAATAATTTTCAGATTTTTGATAGCGGCTTGGTTGGCGATTTATTAGTTCTACGTTTTGTCGCTACCGATATTCAAGGGGAAGTAAAACTTGCGGAAAAATATGAAGAGTTTGCTTGGCACAGTTTTTCTTCGGCGAAAGAGCTAAAAAATATTTGTCCGTTTGTCAAAAAAACCCTAGGAAAAATCGAAGCTGAGCTGGAAAAAGATGATTCTGAAAAAAAATATTTGCGCGCCTTGGCAGATTATCAGAATCTATTAAAACAACACGCCCAAGATAAAAGTAATTTTATCAAATTTGCTCTAGAAGGATTTTTGGAAGAAATTTTACCGGTTTACGATCACCTAAAAATGTCAGTGGCCACTTTGCCAGAAGAAGAAAAGAAAAATTCTTGGGTCACGGGCGTAACTTATGTTCTCAAACAGTTCAAAGACACCTTGGAAAGTCATGGTATTGAAGAAATAAAAACTATTGGCGAGAAGTTTGATCACCAAACCATGGAAGCCATTGAAGGAATCGGTGAAAAAATAAAAACCGAAGTGATGGCTGGTTATAAATTAAATGGAAAATTAATTCGCGCCGCAAAAGTGATTGTCGGCGAATAAAATATAAATAAAAATTTTCTTTTTATTATTTCAATTAGTTTTGAAACTTAAAAAGAAAAAATGAAAAATATGTCATTAATCAAATGGGCTCCATTTTTTTCCGATGATGAAATGGATAAAGCTTTCGGAGAATTCCTGCCTGCTGTCCGCGGTGACCAATTTGGTTTTACTCCGGCAGTAGATATGTATGAAGATCAAAACAACATTATTGTAGAAACTCAATTGGCCGGTATTGATCCGGAAAAAGTTGATATCTCAGTAGAAAATAATGTTCTATGTTTGAAGGGTGAAAGTGAAAAGAAGAGTGAGGTAGATGATAAAAATTATTATCGCAAAGAAATTCGTCGCGGTGCTTTTTATCGCAGTATTGCTTTACCGGAAAAGGTTGATAGTGAAAAAGCAACGGCTGTTAATGAAGGGGGAATGTTAAAGATTATTATTCCTAAAGCTCCAGAATTAAAAGCCAAAAAAATTCAAATTCAAAAAAAGTAATAATTAATAAAAAATTAAAATAAATATAAAAATATGGGAAAGATTTTAGGAATTGATTTAGGTACCACCAACTCAGCTATGGCGATTATGGAAGGTGGTGTACCAAAAATTATTGAAAACATTGAAGGCAATAGAACAACACCAAGTACCGAAGCTATTTCAAAAAATGGTGAAAGACTAGTTGGTGCCGCCGCTAAAAGACAAGCCGTTATTAATCCAGAAAACACGGTTTATGCTGTTAAACGTTTGATCGGTCGCAACTTTAAAGACGAAGAAGTGCAACGCGATTTGAGTACTATGCCTTATAAGATCGTTCAAGCTGGCGAAGGCATTAAAGTGAAAATGGGTGATAAAGAATTTACCCCACAGGAAATTTCTGCCATGGTTTTGGCAAAAATGAAAGCTGATGCCGAAGCAAAAATTGGTGAAAAAATTACCGAAGCGATTATTACGGTACCAGCTTATTTTGATGATGCTCAAAGACAGGCAACCAAAGATGCTGGCACAATTGCTGGTTTGGATGTTAAGAGAATTATTAATGAGCCAACTGCTGCCGCTTTAGCTTATGGTTTTGATAAAAAACAAGGCCAACAAATTGTTGTTTATGATTTGGGTGGTGGAACTTTTGATGTTTCCGTTTTGGATATTTCTGCTGATACCGTAGAAGTAAAATCAACTAATGGTGATACTCATCTTGGCGGTGAAGATTTTGATAAAAGAATTATTGATTGGATTATTGAAGAATTCAAAAAAGAACAAGGAATTGATTTATCCAAAGATACTTTGGCTCTCCAACGTATCAAAGAGGCTGCCGAAAAAGCGAAGATTGAATTATCAACAGCCATGGAAACCGAAATCAATCAACCATTTATCACCACAGATGCTAATGGTCCAAAGCATTTAGTAATGAAGATTACTAGAGCAAAATTGGAATCTCTAGTAGCAGATTTGGTAGAAAAAACCATTGAGCCATGTAAAAAAGCTTTAGCTGACGCTGGTTACAAAGTTAGCGATATTGAAGAAGTAGTTTTGGTTGGTGGTATGACCCGCATGCCTTTGGTTCTCCAAAAAGTAAAAGAATTTTTTGGCAAAGAACCAAATTTGAGTGTTAATCCAGATGAAGTAGTAGCTCTTGGTGCAGCAGTGCAAGCTGGTGTTTTACAAGGTGATGTCAAAGATGTTTTGCTTTTAGATGTTACCCCATTAACTCTTGGTATTGAAACTTTGGGTGGTGTTGCTACTCCTTTAATCGAAAGAAACACAACTATTCCAACAGCTAAATCACAAATCTTTTCTACTGCTGCCGATGGTCAGACTAGTGTGGAAATTCACATTGTTCAAGGTGAACGTCCAATGGCTAGTGACAACAAAACCTTGGGCAGATTTATGTTGGACGGAATTCCAACTGCTCCCCGTGGTGTTCCACAAGTGGAAGTAAATTTTGATTTGGATGCCAATGGCATTTTGAATGTTAGTGCTACCGATAAGGCAACTGGCAAACAACAAAAAATAACCATCACCGCTTCTTCTGGTTTGTCCAAAGAAGATGTAGAAAAAATGAAACAGGAAGCTGAACTTCATGCCGAAGAAGATAAGAAAAAGAAAGAAAAAGTGGAAGCCAAAAATCAAGCTGATGCCGTAGTCTTTACTACTGAAAAAATGATTAAAGAATCTGGCGATAAAATGAAAGCCGAAGATAAAACCGAATTAGAAGCCAAGGTTGAAGAATTAAAGAAAGTAAAAGACGGTGAAGATCTTGAGGCAATCAACAAGGCGATGGCTTCTTTGAATGAAGTTGCTCAAAAAATTGGTGCTGGCATGTATCAACAACCTGGTGCCGAAGCACAAGCTAGTGCTGAACCTGCTTCTGAAGAAAAAAAAGATGATAATGTTGTTGAAGGGGAAGTAGAAAAAAAATAATAATAAATTTTTTATAGATTATCTCTGATGTCAAAAGACTATTATAATATTTTGGGTGTTGAGAAGAATGCTTCCGCCGCCGAAATAAAGACGGCTTTTAGAAAGAAGGCTCATCAATATCATCCAGACAAAGGCGGTGACGCGGAAAAGTTTAAGGAGATTAATGAAGCTTATCAAGTTTTAAGCAGCCCAGAAAAGCGTCAACAATATGATCAATTCGGTTCCAATTTCCAAAATGGCCAGGCTGGCGGTTTCGGCGGCTTTGGTGGTTTTGGTGGTCAAGGAATGAATATTAACATGGAGGATCTGGGAGATCTGTTCGGTGGTTTTGGTGATATTTTCGGTGGTTTTGGCGGTGGACGTAGTCGTCGAGCCAGTAAGGGCCAAGATTTAGTTTTAGATATCAAAATAAGTTTTTCAGAAGCCGCTTTTGGTGCTGAAAAAGAGATTTCTTATCCTCGTGTCGGTTCTTGTCCGGAATGTAAAGGAAGTGGCGCGGCGGCCGGCACCAAAGTTAATACTTGCCAAACTTGTCATGGTAGCGGTAAAGTAGTGAGGATTCAAAGAACTATTCTTGGCAACATTCAATCGCAAGCTCCTTGTTCTGATTGTCACGGCGAAGGAAAAATTCCTGAAAAAAAATGTTCTCATTGTCAGGGAACTGGTCGTGCGAGAGTGGAAGAAAAGTTTAATATCAAAATTCCTGGCGGAATTGATAATGGTGAATCAATTAGAATCTCTGGCCGTGGAGAAGTGAGTGAAAAAGGAATTCCAGCTGGAGATTTGTTGGTTCGAGTAAAAGTTACTCCTGATCGTCGCTTGGTGCGTGATGGTGATGATGTTCGTAGTGTGGAAGAAATTGAGGTAAAAACAGCTATTTTGGGAGGGAAAATTGAAGTGGAAACTTTAGATGGTGCTTTTGATTTAAAAATCCCCGAAGGAACTCAGCCAAATACTATTTTTAGAATCAAGGAAAAGGGAATAACTCATCTGAGGGGCCGTGGTCGAGGAGATCATTTTGTGGAAGTAAAAGTGGTTATTCCAAAGAGTGTTAGCCGCAAAGCCAAAAAAACTTTAGAAGAATTAGAATTTTAAATATGCAATTTTTTGATACTCATGCTCACGTAAATTTCAAAGATTTTCGAGACGATGCCGACGAGGTTATTCGTCGTTCTTTGGATAATAATACTTGGATGATTTTGGTTGGTTCGGAATACAAAACTTCTGGACGGGCTTTGTCCTATGCCAACAAATATGAGAGCGGGGTTTATGCGGCAGTTGGTTTACACCCAAATCAATTAGAAGAAGTAGTAGAACATACCAGTGATGCCAATGGTTCAATTCAATATATGACCACTGGTGAAGAGTTTAATTATGATACCTATGAAAAACTAGCCAAATCGGAAAAAGCAGTGGCGATTGGTGAAATCGGTTTGGATTATTATCACATGGACATTTCTTCAGATATTGCCGCCATCAAAAAAAAGCAAAAAATTGTCCTCTTGGAACAATTAAAACTGGCTCGTTCTCTTAATTTACCAGTAATTATTCATTGTCGTCAGGCCCATGACGATCTTTTGCCTTTGTTGCAAGAATTCAAGAAAGAAAATCGTGACAACATCCCTAGTGATCGCCCTTGGGGGGTAATTCATTGTTTTTCTGGTGATGAGAACTTGGCTTGGGAGTATTTCAAGCTTGGTTTAATGATTTCTTTCACTGGTTTAGTGACTTTTAGTCAAATGTGGGATGATTTAATCCGCAAAATTCCCTTAGAAAAGATTATGATTGAAACTGATTGCCCTTATATGACTCCTGAACCATATCGTGGACAGCGCAATGAGCCTCTTTTGGTTCAATATGTTGCGGGTAGAATTGCCGAGATTAAAGGTATGAAATTAGAAAAAGTAGCTGAAATAACCACCGCCAATGCTAAAATGTTTTTTGGTATTTAGATTAGGATATTATCAACAGATAATCATTGACTAGGCCTATTTTTTAAGCTATAAATAAATTAAGCACATTAGTATTAATAAAAGGGGATACTCTTTTTTTTGTTTTTATGTCAGCCGGTGATCCAAACACCAACAAGGCCTGGTCAATTGCTATCCGCACGATGAGCATTGCTTCTGCGTGGATTGTTGGTCCAGTTTTGCTCGGTTTGGTGATCGGCAAGTGGTTAGATCAAAAATATTCGTCTGGCCCCTGGCTGATGATTATTTCTTTGTCTTTTTTCTTTTTGGTTTCGATGTTTGGAATCACCAAAAACGCCTTAAAAGAATATAGAAAGATTGAAGAAGAAGCCAAAAAAAATAAAGATCAGGAATAGTCTATGTCAGCTGGACAAGAAATTTTACACGAAAATACCTTGTTTGCCGAACCGATTTTTCATATTGGTTCTTTTACGGTGAGTAATTCTTTATTGAACTCTTGGTTAGTGGTGTTTGTCGTTATTATTTTTGGATTAGTGATTAGAAAAAAAATAAAATTAATCCCACGTGGAATTCAAAATGCCTTTGAAATTGTTTTCGAGGCATTTTTAAATATCTTTGATGGTGTCACCGGTAGTCGCAAAAAATCTTTAAAGTTTGCTCCTTTGGTGCTCGCTTTTTTCTTTTTCATTCTTTTAAATAATTGGTTAGGGATGTTTCCGGGTGTCGGTTCTATTGGACAAGTTATTAAAGAAGGGGAAGAATTAATTTTTGTCCCTTATTTTCGTGGGGCAACTGCCGATTTGAATACCACTTTGGCCTTGGCCACTATTGGCGTGGTTTTGAGTCATATTTTTGGTGTGATTGCTGTCGGCGGCTGGAATTATTTAAATAAATTTATCAATATTAAAGCCTTTTTGGAAATCCCAAAAAAAATCGTTAAAGATCCAACCATTTTATTAGTTAATCCAATCAAAGCTTTTGTTGGTGTAATTGAAATTATTTCTGAATTAGCAAAAGTTGCTAGCTTATCTTTTCGTTTATTCGGTAACGTTTTTGCTGGTGAAGTTTTGTTGGCAGCGATGTCGGCAATCTTGGCTTTTGGTGTACCGATCCCTTTTATGTTTCTGGAGATTATTGTTGGTTTAATCCAGGCTCTTATTTTTGCCATGTTAATTTTGACATATCTAACTGTCGCGACGACAGCGGAAGAGCATTAAAATTAATTTATAATTATAAAGAATTAAATAATTCAACCGCTCGGCAATCTTATTTGCTTAGTAGTTGAAAAATAAACAGTATGGAAAATGTGATGTTAGCAAAAGCTTTAGCTATCGGACTTGGTTCTATTGCCCCAGCTCTTGGCATCGGTATGATCGGTGCAAAAGCCATGGAAGCAATCGGTCGCAATCCGGAAGCTGCCGGTAAAATCTTGGTGCCAATGCTTTTGGCTTCAGCTTTCGCGGAAGCGGTTGCTATTTATGCTTTGGTTATCGCTTTCAGTATCAAATAGTAAACTGGTTTTCTGGATCGATTTTGGTCGGTCCAGCTATTAGATTATTATTAAAAAAATATGGAATCATTAGTTTCTACTTTTCATCTCGATTTAAAATTATTTATCGCTCAAACTGTTAACTTTGCGATTGTTTTGGGTGTTCTTTATTATTTTGCTTTCAAACCAATTGCTAAAGTAATGGAAGAGAGAAGCCAAAAAATTGAAAAAAGTTTGACTGAAGCCAAAGAAATTGAAAACAAATTAACAGAAGCAGAAACTGAGAAGAAAGAAATTATTACTGAGGCAAAAAAGGCGGCTAATGAAATTTTGGCGGCCGCTGATCTTCAAGGCGTGAAACGTCAGGAAGAAATGGTGAAAAAAGCAAAAGAAGATATTGAACAAGTTATCAAAACCGAAAAAGAAAAAATCGCTGCTGAAAAAGCGGAAACCTTGAAAGAAATAAAAGCCGAAACTGCTTCTTTGGTTGCTTTAACAGTTGAAAAATTACTTCAAGAAAAGATGGATAGCGCCAAAGATCAGGAACTAATCAAGAGTTTGCTTAAATAGAAAATATGAAAATTAATCCAAAACAATACGCTCAAAGTCTGTATGAATCACTGGCTGGAAAATCCGAAGAGGAAGCCCAGAAGATTTTGCATAATTTTGCTGCTGTTTTGGCAAAAGATGGTTTGTTGAGCCGTGAAGAAGAAATAATTACTGCTTTTGTTGAAATTTGGAATCAAGAAAATGGCGAACTCTCCGCTTCAATTTCTAGCGCTCATCAACTGGCCGACAATTCTCGTGAAGCAATTACTAATTATTTAAAAAATAGAACGGGAGCCAAAAAAATTGTTTTGACTGAAGAGATTGATAAAAGTTTACTTGGTGGTTTTGTTTTAAAATACGAAAGCCGAATTTTGGATGGTAGTTTGAAGAGTGGTTTGGAAAATCTAAAAACCAAAATGGAAAAATAATTTTACTAATCAATTTTTAATTATATAAAATATGTCTAGCAAAGACTTTATCATTGAACAATTGAAGACAGAGATATCCGGATTCAAAGCGGAAATCAGCGAGAAATCAGTCGGACGAGTTCTAAAAATTTCCGACGGTATCGCTTTGGTTTCTGGATTATCGGAAGCGATGATGTCTGAAATTTTAATTTTTAAAACTAGCCATGGAGAAGTTTCCGGTGTGGCTTTGAATTTGGAAGAAAATTT
>CAZCFX010000022.1:3511-8708 GCA_964498085.1 uncultured Gammaproteobacteria bacterium | reverse complement strand
CCAGAAAGACATGTTTTGTTAATCAAAGGTTACGACCAAAAGAAAAAACAATTCATCACAAATGACGCCGGAACTAGGCGCGGTGAAAATTATCGTTATTCGGAAACAGTATTATTCAAAGCCATTCGTGCTTATCCAACCGGTTATCATCTGCCAATCAAAAAAGTGGAAAAGAAAATGTTAGTAGTGGAAAAATAATTTGACCAATAAAAAAACACTCTCAGATTCCGTTGAGAGTGTTTTTTGTATTTTCTATTATTCAATGCAGCAATTAACCAATTTCTTAACCATTTCACCGAGCTTCCCGGTAAAACCGGTCGCTTTTTTTTCGGTGTTGTTAATTGCCTCGTCATCGATTTTTTTGATTCCCTCTGTATCAACCAGATTCATATTCAAGCCCCAAAAAAGGGAATAGAGCTCATAGGATTTTTTGAACATTTCTGCTGCCTCATCTTCATTTCCTCTTCCTTGGGCTTTGGTTCCGACCTCCATCAAGCGGTAGGAAGCAGCAAGTAAATGTTTGGAAATGCACCAGACTTCTCCTTCGTAATCTTTGATAATCTTTTTGAGCAAGTCTTTGCGCATGTTGCGAACTTCATCCAGTAAACGGTAATACTTTTTGTCGCCAGTTTTGGCACCAGTAAAAAAGAAATGTTCTTCGATACTAACGAGATTCATGATGGCAATACTGAGATCTTGATCGGAGGAAAGGTCGAGCTTGTGATCTTTCTTCATCTCATCCGCCTTTTCAATTAATTCGCTGATTTTCTTTAGTTCGTCTTTTTCCATATTTCTAGTTTACTAATAAATAAAACAACAAATCAAGAATGGCCAAATTCATTACCGGCATCACGACTTTTTGGAAAGGGAATTGGGCATGTCCACCATTCTTTTTCTTAATATTATTATACCAAAATTCAGAAATAATGAAAACCAAAGTCCCCAAAGCGATTCCCAAAGCCAGTTTATCTAAACCAAACAAGGTTCGACCACTTTTGCCGATTAACCCCTGAGCAAATAAAGGAGCAACTACTAATAAATAATACGCTAAAATGGTTAAAATGTTACGAATTTGCCAATGTTTTTGCCAGATTTTTTTCTTATTAAACCAATTAATATTCCACCAGGCAGTGGCAATCAACATCGCACCAATCCAAGAACCGGAAATGGTGTCATCAATACCCAAATATTCACTAAGTCCCAAACCAGCACCAATTGCCACCACGCAAAGTGGGCAAACTGCTTGGGCGCTGCCAGGAATCAACAAAGCCGGCAAAGCGAAAACTAATTTTTTGATATTAAATTTCATGATTATTGTTGGCTAAACCAATTAATAATATCTTGATCACCAATTAAACATTTTTCTCCGTCAAAAAGGAAAGGTACGCCAACTTTGTCGGTTTCCAAACCGCAAGCCTTGGCTTTGTTGTTCATCAAAACAGCGTTTTGTCGGTTGCGATAAACTTCGAGATGGCGATATTTTACTTTTGTTGGATTGGCTTTCAAATATTCTTCAACATTTTTGCAATGCGGACAGACATCGCCATAAAAAAGAATTGTTTTTGGTTGATTAGCGATTAGGATAACCAAAACAATTAAAATTGCTAGCGATAAAAATAAAGGCCAAAGTTTTTTCAGCTTTTTCATAAAGTAATTATTATCGTTTTATTATAACATAAGATATTTTAGAGCTCCAAACTTCGAGAACTAATTTTCTCTTGGCAATTTTTGATAAAATCTTCTTGAGAAAAAGTTTTGTTCTCTGGATTACCATAAGCACGTACTTGCAAATCGCCTGATTCCAATTCTTTATCGCCGATTACTAACTGATAAGGAATTTTTTCAGCAGCACAAGTTCTAATTTTGTTGCCGATGGTGTTACCGCTCTCATCAACTTCTACGCGCAGGCCAGCACTTTTCATTTTTTTGGCCAAACTGAGACAGTCGGCAGTGTGTCTTTCACTCACTGGTAAAAGTTTTACTTGCACTGGTGCCAACCAAAGTGGCATGGCGCCAGCAAATTGTTCGATAATAATTCCCAAGAATCTTTCCATGGTGCCAAGCAGAGCACGATGCAGAACTACTGGACGTTTTTCTTGTCCATCACTATCGATGTAGTGTAAATCAAAACGAATTGGTAATTGATAATCCAATTGAATAGTGGCCAATTGCCATTGGCGGCCGATAGCATCTTTTACTTTGACGTCAATTTTTGGTCCATAAAAAGCGCCATCACCTTCGTTAATTTTATAATCCAGACCGGCGTCAGATAAAGCTTTTTTCAAGTTAGCTTCGGCTTCATCCCAAGCGGCTTTTTCACCTAAAAATTTTTCTGGACGAGTAGAAAGATGAATTTCATCAATTTGTAAATTGAAAACTTTGTAGATGCGTTTGATTTTTTCTAGCAGGGCTGAAATTTCTGAGAGGATTTGTTCTGGGCGAACAAAAATATGAGTATCATCTTGAGAAAGACTGCGGACGCGAGTTAGACCATGAAGAGTACCGGATTTTTCATTGCGATGAAGAGTAGTAGTTTCCGCAATGCGCAAAGGTAATTCTTTGTAGGAACGAATATTGTTTTTGAAAACCAACATGTGAGCTGGGCAGTTCATTGGTTTAATTGCCATATCAACATTATCTTCGGCATGATGAAGACAGAACATATCTTCTTGATAATGTCCCCAGTGTCCGGAAGTTTTCCAGAGTTCATCATTAAATAATTGAGGGGTGCGCACTTCTTTGTAGCCTTCACCATAAGATTCTTCACGAACAAATTTGATTAATTCATTCAAAATAATCATTCCTTTTGGCAAGAAAAATGGCATGCCCGGAGCATATTCGTGAGTCATAAAAATTTCCAACTCTTTACCGAGTTTACGATGATCGCGTTTTTCCGCTTCCGCCATCATGTGGTCATAAGCGGCTAATTCTTCTTTGCTTTCAAATGCTAAACCATAAATACGGGTCAGCATTTTATTTTTTTCGTTGCCACGCCAATAAGCACCAGCTAATTTTTGTAAGCGGAAACTTTTTTGGGCAATCTCTTTGGTGTTTTCCAGGTGCGGTCCGCGGCACAAGTCAGTAAAGGCGCCAACTGTGTAGAAACTAACCATTGTTTCACCATCAGTTTTTAAATCAGTGACCAATTCATATTTATATGGTTCTAATTTTTGATCAATTTCTTTCAGGGCTTCATCAATATTTTTTTCTTCACGAACAAAAGGTAGGCCTTTATTAATCAAGGTGATCATTCTTTTTTCGATTTTTGGTAAATCAGCATCGGAAATTTTGGTTTCACCAAAATCAATATCATAATAAAAACCATTTTCAATTGCTGGTCCAATTGCTAATTTGGCTTCCGGATATTCTTCCCGAATTGCCGCCGCCATAATGTGGGCGAGGGAATGGCGTTTTAATTCAACGCTGTTATTGTTTTCGTTTTTCATATTTTTAATTATTTATTATTTATTCTAAAAAACCCGCCCTGGTCACAAAGATAAAAATTATCTTGTTGACCGGGACGGGATTTGAAAATCTCGCGGTTCCACCCAGTTTCCTTTGTTTGATTATTTTTCAAACAAAAACTCTTTTGGTTTTTCTAGCCTTGGGAGGGGATTTCTCATCATCGGAGGATGATTGCGGCTTGGTGGACCGCACAATCAGCTATTTGAAAAGTATAGCGGAGAAAAGGGAAAATGTAAAGAAAATAGTGAATTTTTGCACTCAAATTTTTAGACGATTTTTAGACGAATATTAGACGATTGTGGGTTTTTATTGACAATTTTTAATAAAAAATAAAAATTGGCTAAAATAAGCCAAAAATATCTTTTTTTGCTTTTTGGTTGATAGTTTTCTACAATATTTCTATCAACTAGTTGATAGTTTTCTATTGTATTTCTATCAATGTTGTGATATAATTATCTCATAAATAAAAATATATGATTAACAGAGAAATTTTAGAAAAAATTAAACCTTGGCTTGGCAAAGAAAAAGTGTTGATTCTTAAGGGTGCTAGGCAAGTTGGCAAAACTTTTTTACTAAAAGAAATAAAAAAAGATTTGGAGTCTTCCGGAAATCAAGTTGCTTATTTGTTTGCTGATGATCTTGCCAATCAAGAAATTTTGAAAAATGCGGCAAATTTGGAATTGTATTTAAAACAATATTTTGATTTTCCAAATAAATTTGTTTATTTGATGATTGATGAATTTCAAGTGATTGAAAACGCCGGCTTGTTATTAAAAAATATTTTTGATCAACACAAAGGCAAGTTACAATTAATTGTTAGTGGTTCCAGTGCTTTGGAAATTAATAAAAATTCAGAGTATTTAACCGGAAGAGCAATCAACTTTGATGTGAATAGAATTAATTTTAAAGAATATTTTGATTATCGTGAAAAAATTAAAACCAACAGAATTAAACTTGATAATCTTTCCGAATTAAAAATATTTTTTGAAACTTTCAGGGCAAAGCTAGAAGTCAGCTTGGGGGAATATTTGTCTTATGGTGCTTATCCGGAAGTTTTGACTACGCAAAATGTTTTGGAAAAAGAAATTGTTTTGAAATCAATTTTAAAAACCTATATTGATAAAGATATTATCAGCCAGTTAAAAATTGAAAACATTACTGGTTTTAATAATTTAATCAAGCTTCTTGTCGGGCAAATTGGTCAGCTGGTTAACAGTTCCGAACTTTCAAATACGGCAAATATTTCAATTAACACTTTAAAAAAATATTTAGAAATTTTGTCTGGAACCTATATTATTGATTTGGTAACTCCTTATTTTAAAAATATTAGAACAGAAATTTCTAAGATGCCGAAAGTTTATGTTTTGGATAATGGCATTAGAAATTATTTGCTACGTTCTTTTAGTTTTAATTTGGACGGGCAAGGAGAAGTGATGGAAAACTTTGTTTATAATACTTTTCTTGTTCAATATCAAAAAGAATATCTTCATTTTTATCGTACCATTGGCGCATCAGAAATTGATTTTGTGATTGAGGATAAAAATAATCAATTAACAATCTGCGAAGTAAAATATCGAAATAAAATTAACGTGCCGGTAATTATGAAAAATTTTGTTGAGAGATATCCCAATGTTGGAAAAAAAATAATTATTACCAAAGACCTATTAAAAAAAGAAAAAGATATTTATTTTGTGCCGGCAGTATTATTGCCATTTGTTGATTTGCAATAATT
>CAZCFX010000022.1:0-3411 GCA_964498085.1 uncultured Gammaproteobacteria bacterium | reverse complement strand
TTTGTCTATCTCGCCACTGCTAAAGCAATCACTTTTTTGGCGCCCGCTTTTTTTAAAACCTTGGCAGCTTCGGCGAGGGTAGCGCCAGTGGTGACCACATCATCAACAAGAATGATTTTTTGTTCGGTCAAACTTCCGCCGTACCAAGAAAAAGCGTTTTTGATATTTTTTGTTCTTTTGTTGGCGGATAATTCTGATTGCGCTTGGCGTTCAGATTTTTTTAGCTGGTCCAGAATTGGCAGAGAAAAATAATTACTCAACTCTTGGGCGATTAATAGACTTTGATTGAAACCTCTTTCTCGTTGGCGACGAGCAGAAAGGGGGATTGGCACTAATACCAAATTATTTTTTTCACTCAACAAGTCCTTGATTTCTGGAAATTGCAAAACACCACGCACCAATAATTTTCCAGCAATAACGGCTAGTTCCGGGATGGAGGAAAATTTACAAGTTTTAATAATTTTTTTAATAATTATTTTTTCATAATCACTGGCAGAAAAAACGAGAATTTTTTCGAAGCGTTCATAGGAAGGATCAATGGGTAATTTTTCCAAACAATCCTGGCATAACCAAAAATCTTCACGCCGACAATTCAAACAGCGCAAAGGAAAAAGAAGATCCAAAATAAACTTAAATAAATTTTTGATAAATTTCATATAAAAAAATATCAACAAAAAAACCGCCTTCCGGCGGCTTTTTAATTCGGGAGGGGTAATTTATTTCAAATTTACTTGATAAAGTTCGCCGCTTTGTTTGTCGGTGAAATATAGTTTTGATTGTCCTTGGTCAACCAAAATCTGAGAAATAGTGTAGTCGCCAGAAGGAGTGGCGATGAGGTTTTTGGTACCAGTTTTGAGATCAATTTTGTATAAATCATCGGCAGTAGTGTCGGCTGTTTCTGGAAATAAACCAGCGCCAGTTTGGAGAGTTTTTGGTACGGCGCAATAAACTTCATCATCATTGGCAAAAGTGCATTTGCTGGCCCAGGTTTCGAGAGTGATACCTCGAGTGACTGAACCAATGTTGCCATTTTCGGTTTCGGCAATCCAAAGTTTTGGTTTCATATCAGTGTTGGAGTTGTAGACACTATAAAGCAGTTTGTTGCCGGTGGTTGACCATTCAGATTGAAAACCTCTTCCTTGAACAATCATCGATTTCATATTTTCACCATTGAAGCCGATAAAATAAACTTCCTTGCGATCAAAATCAACACCATCAACATAAGTAGCGGCGACTTGGTTGTTTGGCGACCAATCAACGCTAACGTCTTTGGAGTTTTCACCAATAAATTCAATTGCTTTTGCTCTTGAGCCGTCATCATTAGAAACAATCACATAACGATTATCAACATCTTGCCCCAAACTTTTGGAAGAAATTTTGCTGCTATCTGGCGAGAAAGAAAAATCTTCCCAGTGAGAAGGGAGAATGGTGGAAACATTGGTGTTGAAGTTGTAGACAGATTTGGTGCCATCTGGATATTCGAGAACGGCCTTGCTGCTATCTGGTGACCAAGTAATATCTTTGACGTTTGGAAAAGCTTTGTCGATAATGGCAACCGGGTTGCCGTTGGCATCTAATTTGTAGAATTTTCCGTCGTATTCGTTGTAGTATTGAACAGAGTTTTTGCTGATGGTGGCACCGATTACTGGCGCATCAGAAACGTTTTTGGCGGAAGTCAAGCCCCCACTAGCAATTGGCGAAACGGATTCGGTTTCTCGGCCAGGAATGTTCTGGGAGTTGGATTGTTCACTGCCGGGAGTGGTGTTGTCACCACTAATCGGCACGGTGTTGCCATTTTCATCAACAATCGTTCCTTCACCTTCGGCGGCGGAGGGGAGATTGCCAGTTCCAGCCTGGTTGCCGCCCAAAATTTCTGCTGGATTAAGTTCGCCAGTGAAGAAAGTCTTCCACATTAAAACACCGATTAAAATCGAAACGGCCAAGAAGCCGAGCAGATAAAAAATTTTTTTGTAGCGTTGAAAAAAGTTCATGTGTTTTTTTTGTTTTTTAGCTTGTTTCGTTTCTGATATTATTATATAATATTAAAAGATAACACACAATTGATTTTTATCCTTTGTTCGGTGGATTTTTTATTCTTATTTTATGGGGTCTTTATTTTCTTCAGATAACACATATCTCGGTATTGATATCGGTGATTCGTCATTAAAAATGGTAGAGCTCAAGAAAAAAGGCTCTCGTTTGTCATTGGTTGGTTATGGTTTCACAGAAAATGTAAACGGAATTCAGTTCACAAAATTAGAAGATGTTGATTACTTGGCTAGCGCCATCAACAAAGTTCGTCGCGAAGCAAACATCAAATCCAGAAGAGCGGTGGTTTCTTTACCGACTTTTTCTGTTTTTTCTTCAATCATCAATGTCGTCAATAATGATCGAAAAGTTTTGCCAGAAGCAGTGCGCGAAGAAGCCAAAAAAGTAATTCCTTTGCCTTTGGAAGAAATGATTTTGGATTGGAAAATAATTCCATCTGCCGATGGCAAAGAAAGCAACAACCTTAATATTTTTTTGACTGGTTCGCCAAAGAAATTAGTTCGTCGCTATATTGAAATTTTCAACAAAGCCAAAATGGAATTAGCCAGTTTGGAAACAGAAACTTTTTCCTTGATTCGCTGTTTGATGGGTAATGATCCATCAACCGCAATGATTGTTGAAATTGGTGCCAACAGTACAGACATTGTTATTGTTCGCGAAAGTATCCCGATTATTAGCCGTAGCTTGGAAATTTGCAGCCGCACCATCACCAATATTTTGGCAAAAAATATGGATACCACTTTTGCCAAAGCCGAGCAGTTCAAGCTTGATTTGAGTTTGACTTTGAGTGGTGGCAATCACAGCGTTGAATTTCCGCCAGTAATCATTTCCGCGGTTCAGCCGATTTTGAGTGAAATTGAATACATGTTGGATTTTTTTGCCACCAACTACAAAGGAAAAGTAGAAAAAGTAATTCTTTCCGGCGGTGGGGCAATGATGTTTGGTTTGCCAGATTATTTGGCCAAAAAGTTAGAAATGCCCGTTTTTGTTGGTGATCCTTGGGCAAGAATTGATTATCCAGCTGAATTAAAAGATGTAATTAGCGAAGTTGGTCCACGATTGGCCGTGGCAATTGGTTTAGCCATGCGCGAGATTTAATTTTTTATGATTTTTGGAAAAAACAAGAAAAAGCCAGCCAGTAATCTCGAAGCCTTTTTGAATGAAGAAAAGGGTGGTTTTTCGTCCAAAAATTCTTTCACTCCGAATCCTATTTCAGCTTCAGCGGCGCCAGTACAAACTCCAGTAACGCCAATTCTAGAAAGACCAATATCAGTCCCTGTAACACCAAGACCAGAAAAAACAACTCCGCCAACGACGCCAATTTCACCAATTCAACAAAAGCCAGTTGTTAATCGTCCAAAA
>CAZCFX010000021.1:0-9080 GCA_964498085.1 uncultured Gammaproteobacteria bacterium | reverse complement strand
AGTGAACACGGCGGTTATTCTGTTTTTGCCGGTGTTGGTGAACGTACTCGTGAAGGTAATGATTTGTATCACGAAATGAAAGATAGCGGCGTTTTAGATAAAGTATCAATGGTCTTTGGCCAGATGAATGAACCACCAGGATCTCGTGCTCGCGTTGCTTTGTCTGGACTTTCCGTAGCAGAATATTTCCGCGATGAAGCTCATCAAGATGTTTTGTTTTTCGTTGATAATATTTTTCGTTTCACTCAAGCTGGTTCCGAAGTTTCCGCGTTGCTTGGCCGTATGCCATCTGCAGTAGGTTATCAACCAACTTTGGCAACAGAAATGGGTGAATTACAAGAACGTATTACTTCCACCAAAAATGGTTCCATTACTTCTATTCAAGCGGTTTATGTACCAGCTGACGATTTAACCGATCCAGCACCAGCTACTACTTTTGGTCATTTGGATTCTACCGTGGTTTTGTCTCGTTCACTTTCTGAATTAGGTATTTATCCGGCAGTTGATCCACTTGATTCTTCT
Source organism: uncultured Gammaproteobacteria bacterium (assembly GCA_964498085.1). Taxonomy (GTDB): domain Bacteria; phylum Patescibacteriota; class Patescibacteriia; order Patescibacteriales; family UBA12465; genus CAINDR01. The sequence continues at coordinate 8,558 of CAZCFX010000021.1, read as the reverse complement.
TCTATTATTTTGGATCCAAAAGTTGTTGGTGAAGAACATTATGAAGTTGCTCGTGGCGTGCAGAAAATTTTACAACGTTATAAAGATTTGCAAGATATTATTGCCATTTTGGGTATGGAAGAATTATCCAATGAAGATAAATTAGTGGTTGCCCGAGCTCGTAAAGTACAAAAATTCTTATCTCAACCATTTGCGGTTGCGGAAGCTTTTACTGGTCGTTCCGGTAAATATGTAAAATTAGCCGACACAGTTCGCGGATTTAAAGAAATTTTGGCTGGTTTGCATGACGACAAAAGTGAGGATGATTTCTATATGAAGGGCGGCATTGAAGAAGTTGCTCGCCTCGCTTCGCAAGGCGAAGCAGGGCGCTAAAGTTTAGTTTATATTTATGTCAGATATTAAAAGTATCAAATTTGAAATTGCTACTCCGGAAAAAGTTCTCATGAAAGAGGAAATTCTTTCGGTTAGTGTGCCAACAACCAGTGGAGAGGTAACTATTTTACCTGACCACATTCCTTTGATTTCTATTTTGAAATCTGGTGTTTTGGAAATCCATTTATTGGATGGCTCGATTTCTTTAATGTCAGTTTCTGGTGGTTTTTTGGAAGTATTAAAAAATAAAATTGTTATTTTAGCCGATACCGCTGAAAAGGCCGAAGAACTGGATGAACAGAGAATTAAGGAAGCCAGAGAGAAAGCTGAAGAGATGAGGAAAAGTGATCAGGCGAAGGATGAAGTCGAATTTACCAATATTGCTGCTCGAATCGAAAAAGAATTGGCTCGTGAGCGTGCTCTTAATAAATGGCGCAAACTAAAAGGTCCAAAAAATGAGTAAAAATAAAACCCCTGAAAAATCAGGGGTTTTTTGTAAGATTTTTTATAAAAACAAACTTCCCAAAACCAAAGCGCCGACAATAATTCGGTACCAGCCAAAAGCTTTGAAATCATTTTTCTGAATATATTTAATCAAGAATTTAATGCCGATGATTGCTGTGATAAATGAAGTGACAAAACCTATTACCCAGATACTTAATTGATCGCCGGAAAAAGTGGCTGGATTTTTGTAGAGATCATAACCGGTAGCGGCAATCATGGTTGGAATAGCCAACAAGAAAGAAAATTCCACAATGGTTTTGCGATTAATTCCCAAAGTCAAGCCACCAATAATAGTGGCTGCCGAACGAGAGACGCCAGGGATGACCGCAAATGATTGGGCAACACCAAGCAGGGTGGCTTGGCGATAACTTATTTTTTCCAATTCAATTACTTCTTTTTCGGAAGAAGTTTTTTTGTTTTTGTTAGCATGCCATTTTTCAAAAACAATCAGTAAAATACCACCAACCAAGAGAGTAATACCAATCACTAACAAACTTTCCATGAGAAAGCTTTTGATAATTTTGTACATCGCAAAACCAATAATGGAAGTTGGAATAAAAGCGGCGGCTAGTTTCCAAACAATGGAAAAATTTTGCCAAACTCGTTTCCAATACAAGACCAATACTGATAAAATTGCCCCAAATTGAATAGAGATTTCAAAAGTTTTTAGAAATTCCGAACTAGGAATATTTAGAAGTTTGCTAGTGAGAATTAAGTGGGCGGTTGAAGATATTGGCAAGAACTCAGTGATACCCTCAACTATTCCCATGATTAACGACTGTAAAATGGTCATAAATTTAGATAATATTTATTATAACTGTTATTTTAGCACATAATTTTTTTTCGCCAAAAGCTCCTTTTTTTGTTATAATAATTAAACTACTAAAAATTAGCTGATAATTATATGAATAAAGAAAAAATCACCAAAAAAACCTCAAAAAAACCAGTTATCGTGGCCGTTTCCGGTTATTTTAATCCTCTTCATGTTGGCCATTTAGAAATGATTGAAAAGGCAAAAAAATTAGGTGATAAATTAGTAGTAATTATTAACAACGATCGCCAAGTTGCTCTCAAGGGCAGTGTTCCTTTTATGTCCGAAAAAGACCGTATAACCATCATTAAGGCTTTGCGCGCGGTTGATCAGGTGATGCTTTCTGTTGATACAGACAAAACTGTCATTAAATCTTTGGCCAAACTAAAACCAGCCATTTTTGCTAATGGTGGCGATCGCCATAGTATTAACGATGTTCCCGAATATGATGTTTGCCAAAAATACAAAATCAAAATGGTTGATGGTTTGGGTAAAAAAATTCGCGCTAGCTCAGTTTTAATCAAAGAAGCCGCTGAAAAAAAGAAAGCCTTGGAAAAGAAATTAGCAAAAAAGAAAAAATAACATGAAATCAAAAATAATAAAATTCACCATATTTTTATTGGCAATTATTTTGCTTTTAGTTTTTGCTCAACCAATTTGGGTGAGGATTGAAAACAAAGTGCCGACCAGTATTGAGTCTCGTCTCAATCATTTTTTTGGCAGAAAAACTATTCTGGAACGTTTAGAGAAAAAACCGGAAGTTTCTGTTTCTATTTCTGAAGGACAAAACTTAAAAGAAATTGCTGGGTTATTGGCAGTAAAAAAATTAAGTTCAGAAAATGATTTTTTTCGTTTTGCCGGAACACCAAAAGTTGCTTACATCAAGAAAGATTCGATTGCTATCCCGAAAAATTATTCGTTAGAATTTGATTTTTTGAAAGATCGTGAAGATGATTCTAGTTTGGAAGGCTACCTTTTCCCTGATACCTATCGTTTTTTTCAGGATGCAACTGCTGATGAAATCATCACTAAAATGCTAGAAAATTTTGATCGCAAACTAACACCAAAAATGCGTTCAGATATTGCCGCTCAAGGAAAAACAATTTCCCAGATTGTTATTATGGCTTCTTTGATTGAAAAAGAAGCGCCAATCAATTATGTTAGCGGTGATAATCATGATGCCAAAATTATCTCCGGAATTTTTTGGAATCGTTTAAAGAAAGGCCAAGCCTTACAATCTTGTGCCACCCTAGCTTATGTTTTGGGAGAAAACAAACCTCAATATAGTGAAGCGGACACAAAAGTTGACTCTCCTTTTAATACCTATCTCAACAGAGGTTTGCCGCCAGCACCAATTTCTAATCCGGGAATTTTAGCGATCGAAGCGGCGATTTATCCGATAGAAAATGATTATAATTTTTTTCTTACTCCCTCCGGAACAAAAAATATTATTTTCTCCAAAACCTACGAAGAACATTTGATGAATAAAAATAAATATATAAATTAAAGATATGTTTGAAGAGCAGTCCACTATCAATATTCAACCGCCAAAACGCAGAAATAGTGGAATTCCTGACGAACTAAAAAAAATTATTAAAATTTTAATAATTTCTTTTGTCGGCCTAGCTTTGATTGGTGCCGCAATTTATTGGTTTTTTCTTTCTCGCCAAAAAGTGAAAGTGGTTAATGAGCCGATTGTCAGTAGTGTGCCGGAAACCGTTATTTCTGGCCAATTATCCTCTAGTACTTCTATTACCGAAATAAAGCCGGGAGATTTTTTAATTGAAGAAATATCTTTTCAAAATTTTTATCCGAAAACTATCAGTGGCTTCAAGGTTAATATCGATAATTACACTTTGCCAATCAACATCAAAACCGATGTGGCAAATTATTATGAGGTTTCTCGAAAAATAAATCTCGATCCAGGAATTACTAGCTTGAATCAGAATGGTTTTGCTACCTTGAAAAATCCTGACGAAAAAAAAGCCAAAGATTTTTATTCTTCCTATGCTTGGTTAGAAGAAAAAGGTTTGCCGCTTTTGGTGACCTCAGATTTTTTGGTTTATTATTATCAAAACAGCATCAAATTAAGCTATAAATATTTGGAAGAAAATCTTTTTTACGACACCCTTTGGAATATCAGCAAGGAATTATTTGAAGTTTCTCGTGCTCGTTATGAATCTCGTCGAGCAAAAATAGGAGATGTTAACGATCAGGTTCTGGAAGGGGAACGTTTGGAATTGGCCTTTTTTGCTGTTTCTTTGCAATTATTAAAACCTCAAAATGAACAAATTGTTTTGGATAAAGCTGGTTCTCCGGAAAAATTTAGTTTAGCGGAAGCAAAAAATTATAGTTTTACAATGCCGAATTACTTGAAAGATGATGTGGAAAGGGAATTAAATTTAATCAGAGAAGCCAAAGAAAAAACCAAATCGCCAGTATTGCTCTACAATCGAGATTATCAAGAATTTAAATTACCTTACGAATACAAAGACAACCCTCGTCTAAATAATTTTTATTTAGCCGCCAAATGGCTTAATTCAAATTTTCCTTTATATTATCAGGGGGTGGAGTGCCCAACTTGCCAACTTGATGAAAACGATTGGCAAGTTAACCTCACCGCCGCTTCCTTTGTGGCTCATGATTTTTATCAAAGCTATCAAATAAAAAATCAGTGGGCTCGTGTTTATAAAACTTTAGCTTTTTTTAAGGGTTTGCGTGAAGATTTAACTTATTTGGATTATCAAAAAATATTAGAATCTTCTTTCGGGCCTAATTATGATTTGGAAGCTGTTTTGTCTGCTGAGAATGCCGAATCTGATGCTAACTATAAAAAATTAAGGTCAGGAATCTTGGCTTTACGTTTTCCGGAATGGGCGGGTGGTCTTAATCGTGACGATCAAGCAGTACGTCCACAAATCGGTTTTAGAATTTTGGCTGACTTTTTTTCGGCTAACGATTTTGTTGCTTCTCAATTAACCGCTCCGAAAGTTGGTGCTTATCAGGGAAAAGACAAGCCAATTACTATTTGTAAAGGCACTTACGAACGTTGCAGGTTATTAGCATTAGATGTTGTTAATTTATTATTTTCTTATCCTGATCCTCTTTGGTTAGCCAATACAAAATATCTTAATTATTCAGAAAACTTTTTAAACCTCAAAGAAACAATTAATAATTTTTCTTCTTGGCAGACAAACAACTATTGGACAAATTTAAAAATTTTCAAAAATTATTTGGATAATCCAAGAGGCAGACTGCCAGTTTTTGCCAAAAGTGATGCTTGGCGTAAGAGGGAAATTGATTCTGTCAAAGCCTTCTGGCTTAATTTGCAATCCGTCCCAGATTTGGTTAAAGTATCAGAAGTTAATAATGCTCTCGGGGAAAAGCGAAGTTTGGAAGCCTCGGAATATTATTACATTGAACCAAATCTAGATTTGATTGATGAGCTGATTGCGGACAGTGAAATGATTCTTGGAATGTACAAAGCCTTGCAAATTGATAGCGAAGCTCCGCAGGCTTATAGTCGAATTGAAGCTTTAAATGAGGATTTAAAATATTCTCAATCTTTAATCAAAAAAGAATTATCCAGCCAAACTTTAAGTATTGAGGATACGGTATTTTTAGGAAAAATGGTTGGCAAATTCAGTTCTAGCAATCAAGATTTTTATAAATTTAATCTTAATTCAAAAAGTTTTGATTATCAGTTTTCCGCACCAAAAATGTTAGCTGTAATTTTTAAAACCGGGAACAAAAAAGCGATTAGTGTCGGTCCGATTTTTTCCTATTCAGAAAAATAATTTTCATGAAAAAAAATACTTACCATCTGATTACCATCGGCTGCCAAATGAATAAAGCCGATAGCGAGCGCGTTGCTTCTTTTTTGGAAGAACGCGCTTTTGTGCTACTACCAAGTTTTGAAGAAGCTGAATTGGTTATTTTTACTACTTGCGGCATTAGACAATCGGCTGAAGATCGAGTTTACGGCCTGGTTAATCAGGTTAGAAAGGCTAATCCAGAAGCGTTAATCATCATCACGGGTTGTTTAGCCAAGAGAAAAGACGTGATGCGCCGACTCAAAGGGCGAGCAAATTTGTTTATGCCGATTAATGAATTGCCAAATCTTTTTGAATTACTAAATAATTCTCAACTTGAAAAGAAATTGGATTTGGAAGAAGAACGAATCACTGATGGTGAAAAATATTTATCAATTCAAGCCAAACATCATAGTCCATTTACTGCTTTCGTGCCGGTTGGCAATGGTTGTAATAATTTTTGTTCTTATTGTGTTGTCCCGTATGCTCGCGGCAGGGAAGTTTATCGTTCTCAAAAAGAAATTTTAGCCGAAGTAGAAGACTTGCTAGCTGCGGGCTATAAAGAAATTGTTTTAATTGCTCAAAACGTTAATAGTTATCAAGATGGAGAAAAAACTTTTCCTGATTTATTAAAAAATATTTTAGCCCTCCCTCATGATTTCTGGGTCAGATTTTCTTCTAGTCATCCCAAGGATTTGAGTGATGAATTAATTGCTTTATTTGCCGAGCCAAAAATGTGTCCTCATCTTCATTTGGCGATGCAAAGTGGCGATAATGAAATTTTATTTAGAATGAATCGCAAATATACGATTGAGCATTTTTATGAATTAATAAAAAAGGCGCGTCTGGTTCGCCCAGAAATAACCGTTACTACTGATGTGATTGTTGGTTTCCCGGGAGAAACTGAAGAACAATTTGAAAACACGATTAAAGCTTTTAAAGAACTAGAATTTGATTTAGCTTATGTTTCTCAATATAGTCCACGCCCAGGCACTGTTTCTGCTAAGATGGCAGATGATGTTAGTAGAAAAGAAAAAATTCGTCGTGATAAAGAATTGAATAAAATTTTGGAAGAAAGTGGTTTGAAAAAAAATCAAAAATATTTGAATCAGGAAGTAATTGTTTTGGTGGATAGTAAAAACAAAAAGGGAAAATATTATGGCAAAACTGCCGGCTTCAAAAACGTTTGGCTTAGTGTGCCAGAAAATATTCCCGCTGATTCTTTAATTGGTCATTTTGTTAAAGCAAAAATAATCGGGGTTAGCTATTCTGGTTTAGAAGGAGAATTAGCTACTGAAAAATATGTCAGTTAAATTAGAAAAAAAACCAAAAGTTCTCGTTATCCTTGGTCCAACCGCCAGCGGAAAAACCGCTATTGGTGTGCGTTTGGCTGCCAAACTAAATGGTGAAATAATTTCTGCTGATAGTCGTCAGGTTTTTCGAGGTATGGATATTGGTACCGGTAAAGATTTGGGGGAGTATTTAGTTGATGGTCAAGAAATTCCTTATCACTTGATTGATGTTGTTAATCCGAATACTAATTTTAATTTGGCAAAATTCCAAAGACTAGCTTCAGTATCAATCAAGGAAATTTTAGCTAGAAAAAAATTGCCAATAATTGTTGGCGGTTCTGGTTTGTATGTTCAAGTTTTGGTGGATAATTTTACTTTAGCCAAAGGGAAAAGTGATTTGAAATTAAGAGGAGAATTAGAGCTTTTGGGTGCCGATGAATTATTTGAAAAATTAAAAAAAGATGCGCCTGAATTTGCTGCATCTTTAAATAATAGCGATCGCCACAATTCTCGCCGCTTGGCACGCTATTTGGAAATTGCCAAAGATGGTCGATTGGGTGATGTTGGCAAACGGCCAGCTCCTTATGACTATTTAGTTATTGGCACTTATCGTCCCGGTGAAGAATTACGTTCTCGAATCTCCAAACGCTTGAAAGACCGTTTGGAAAATGAAGGCTTGGTTGAAGAAGTAAAAGAATTGCATCGCAAAGGTGTTTCTTGGAAACGTTTAATTTCTTTCGGTTTGGAATATAAATTTATCAGTTTATTTTTGATGGGCGAATTGAGTTATGATGAAATGGTTTTTAAATTGGAAAACGCAATTTGTCAGTTTGCTAAGCGACAAAAATCTTGGTTTAAGAGATGGGAAGGACAAGGCGCAAAAATAAATTGGATTTCCAGTGAAGAGGAGGGAAGAAAAATAATTGATCAATGGTTAAAAAAATAAAAATACCGCCGGTTGGGCGGTATTTTTTTTATTGCTTATTTTAATTTCTCTTCCAGGCATTCTTTGGCAATTGTTGGGTCAGCTTTACCGCCGGTTTCAGCCATCAATTTTCCCAAGAAGAAAGCCATCAATGGCAATTTGCCATTTCGATATTCGTTTGCCTGATTGGGAAACAGATTAATAATTTTTTCCGCTAATTCAGAAATTATTTTTCGGTCGCTAATTTTTTCTAAACCGGAATTTTTGATAATTTCTTCGGCACCTTTTCCTTCAATCAACATTTTACTCAAAACTTCCTGGCCGACATTGCTGGTTATTTTTCCAGTATTAATAATAATAATTAATTTGGCAAAATCTGCCGGAGAAATTTTGGCTTCACTGATTTGGATGTTGCCAATATTGAGATTTTTTAATAATTCACTAGTAATCCAGCCGGCTGCATTGGTCGCTAATTCACTCTTTTTTTCTTTATTCAAGAAAACAAAAACTTCTTCACTGAATTTTGCTAATTGAAAGTCGGCAACTAACTGATCGGCGATTTCTTCTTTGAGATTAAAATCTTTTTGAAAACGAATTTTCTTTTCTTCCGGTAATTCAATTAATTCTTTTTTTATTTTTTTCAACCATTGGTCATCGATAAGAATTGGTGGAATGTCTGGCTCTGGGAAATAACGATAATCGGCGGCGCTTTCTTTGATTCTTTGAGAGGTGGTAACGTTTTTTGAATCATCCCAGCCTCTGGTTTCAGCAATAATTTCTTGGCCATTTTCTAATTCTTTGGTTTGGCGTTCAATTTCGTAAAGAATTGCTTTTTCTACCGC
>CAZCFX010000020.1:0-10121 GCA_964498085.1 uncultured Gammaproteobacteria bacterium | reverse complement strand
AAGAGTTTGACCAAGTTTTCCAAGCTGGCCATTCTTTTTTTGGTATTTTTTTAGGAATTAAGGCAATAAAAAATGAAGCAACTGCCAATAAATTTGGGGTTTTGGTTGGCTTAAAGGTTAGTAAACTGGCAGTTAAAAGAAATTTAGTAAAAAGAAGAATTAAAGCCGTTTTACAAAAAGAAAACAAAAATCTCAAACAGGGGTATAATATTGTAGTAATTACTAAACCAGAAATCGTTGATTATAATTATCAAAAAATTAAAGAAGAAATTTCGCGAGGATTTAATAAATTAAACTTATATGTTTAAAACTTGGCGCTATTTTCCGCGTCACATGGTTATAACAATAATTAGGTTTTATCAAAAAACCCTTTCTTTTGATCATGGACCAATGAAAAGTCTTTATCCTCTTGGTTTTTGTCGTTTTAATCCTTCTTGTTCCGAGTATAGTATCCAGGCAATTCAAAAATATGGTATATTTAGGGGAGGTCTAAAAGCCTGTTGGCGTGTTTTGCGTTGCAACCCTTTTAATAAAGGAGGGAACGACCCTCTAATTTAATTTTTATGATGTATTTATTTCAAGAAATTTTTTATCGTCCAATTCTCAATTTTTTGGTGTTTCTTTACAATATTATCCCCGGACACGATCTTGGTGTGGCAATTATTTTATTGACCATTGTAATTAAATTAATTCTTCATCCATTATCTTTAAAATCTTTAAAATCCCAAAAAGAGTTGCAAGATATTCAACCAAAGATTGATGCCCTAAAAGAAGAACACAAAGACAACAAAGAAGCTTTAGCAAAAGCAACTATGGATTTATATAAAGAACACAAAATAAATCCATTCTCTTCTTGTTTGCCATTATTAATTCAATTACCATTTTTATTAGCTGTTTATCAAGTGTTTAGAGATGGTTTGGCTAGTCGTTTAGACTTGGTTTATTCTTTTGTTTATCGACCGGAGATGATTAATGCTTTTTCTTTTGGTTTTATAGATTTATCAAAACCAAATGTTATTTTAGCTGTTTTGGCTGGTGTAGCTCAGTTCTGGCAAGCAAAAACCATGATGGCTAAACAACCGAAAAAAGTTGAAACAAATCCAAAACAACCAGATATTTCAACAATGATGAGTAAGCAAATGTTGTATCTAATGCCAGCGGTAACAATTTTTATTGGTGTTAGCTTGCCTGGCGGTTTAACCCTTTACTGGTTTGTCTTAACTATGCTTACTGCTTTACAGCAATGGTTGATGTTTAGAAAGAAAAAATAAATTATTATTTTCGATACAAAAAAGCCTCTGATTTAGAGGCTTTTTTATTTTCTGTTTTTTAATTATTCAAACGTTCGTTCTTTGCCAACAATAATTTCCAGACCACTAGGAATTACCCCCAATTCAACTGGGGTTTTTATTTCTACAGAATCATCCAAATACAAGGTTTGACCTTTGCTAATTATTTTTAAAGTTTTTACCGACAAGAAAGATTCGTCACGATTCTTAGTTTTAATATAAATATCTAATTTACCATCATTTGGTTTTGGACATTTATTACCAATAATATTGGTGTTTTGACTTAAATTAAAGATTGAAATAATTCCTTTTTCTTTAACTTCTATCGTGTAACCATCGATTTCTAAAATAGTGTTTTCTGCTTCCATTTCAGCTTTTTCAATAAAATAATTTCTACCCGCAACCCCAATATCAATTTTTTTTATTCTTCTCGCCAATAAAATATTACAAGCTTCTTCTTCTCTTTTTATTCCCAAAGCATTGGCGATTGAGTTTTCTTCTTTGCCAATTGGAATTACAAAAAATAAAGTTTTTTGAGGAATAAAACTCAAGGCCTGATGTTCGATAACAGCAGCTGCGGTTTTGAAGATGGTTTCATTATTTCCTACTGCAACAATTGTTTTGGCGCCATTTTTTATTTCATTTTCTACAACATCATGAATATTCTTTATGGCACCCAAACGGACAATCTTGCCATTAAGGCCAAGATCGGTTAGTTTAATTTCTAAGCGGTTTATTGCTCGGTTATATTTTGATTTATTCAAAAAATCATCGTAAATGTAAACATTCATAGAGTCCGTTAATAAAGGATTTTTATTTTACTCTTATTTTTCTTCAACTGCCTCTATAATTTCTTCTTTGCTGATTTTTTTATTGCGAATAGTTTCAACTTCAGGTTTTACGGTTAGTTGTCCGTTGATAGTTGCGCCGTGTTGAACAGAAATTTCTGAATATTCAATATCACCAAAAATTTTGGCAGTAGCTCCAAGGGATAAATATTTTTTTACTTTTATTTGTCCGTAAACTTCGCCATTAATAATTGCGTCTTGAGCTTCAATGTCAGCAACTATTTTTGCTTTTTCACCAATAAAAAGACTGGCATTTGTTTTTAAAGATCCTTCAAGATGACCTTCAATAACAATATTGCCTTGACCGTGAAAATTTCCTTTTACCTTTATCGATCCGCCAATAATTGTTTCGGCATCTTTGAATTTTTCAGAACGATTGTCTTTGTTGAACATATAATTTTAATTATTTTATTATTTTTCTATGTTTCTTTTATTTTAAGCCTATTTTTAGCATTGGTAAAGGGGGGGCTTTAAAATTGGGCTATAAAAAATCTTGTCAAAGAGAATATTATCCTGTAAAATTATATAAGTGCTTTTTTGTTGGGATTTTTGGGTTCAAAAGCTTGGGAAGTCCCTGTAGTTTAATGGATAAAACAAGAGCCTCCTAAGTTCTAGATCCAGGTTCGATTCCTGGTGGGGACACAATAAAAAAGTATTTTTGTCAAGTTTATAACAATTGTTCTTCATGGAACTTTTGGGCCATTAGCTCATCTGGTAGAGCGCTTCCATGGCATGGAAGAGGTAAAGGGTTCGACTCCCTTATGGTCCACAACTGAAAAAGGCATCAAAATTAGATGCCTTTTTCCATAAGATAATAAAATATTAATTAAAGTCCACGTTTTTCTGGACTTATCTTGAATATATGTATGACACAATAATTATTGGTTCTGGTCCGGCGGGAATGACTGCGGGAATTTTCGCAGCCAGAAGAGAAATGAAGGCAATAATAATTGGCAAAGATCTTGGTGGACAGATGGTTTGGGCTAACGAAATAGAAAACTATCCGGGATTTAAAAAAATTAGTGGTTTTGAGTTGATTCAAAACTTTCAAGAACAAGTATTAGCACTTGGCGTGGAAATGAAGAGTGCCGAAGTGCAAAAAATAGAAAAAACCGAAAAAAATACCTTTTTGGTTTATTTTGGACCAGAAGTAGTGGAAGGAAAAACAATAATTATTACTATGGGGCTTTCTCCTCGACGTTTAGCAATTAAAGGTGAAGAAGAATTTACCGGTAAAGGCGTTTCGTATTGTGCAAATTGTGATGCTCCATTTTTTAAGAACAAGAAAGTTGCTGTTGTTGGTAGTGGAAATTCTGCTTTTGATGCTGCGGAAGTTCTTTCTAAGATTGCAAACGAAGTAAGTTTAATTATTAGAACTGAAGAAGTAAAAGCTTTTAATTCTTTAGTTGAGACAGTGAAAAATAAAAGCAACATAAAAATTTATTTTAACTCAGAAATAAAAGACATTATTGGTGATAAAAGTGTTAGTTTAATTAATTGTGCTAATATTAAAGAAAAAACAGAATTTAAAATTGAAGTCGATGGAGTTTTTGTGGAGATTGGCCGAATTGCCAGCACGGATTTAGTGGAAAATTTTGTTGACCGAAATAACCGCGGTCAAATAATTACTAATAATCGTTGTGAAACAAAAACACCTGGCATATTTGCTGCTGGAGATGTTAGTAGTTTAAGTGAATTCAAACAAATTTCTGTTGCAGTCGGACAAGCGACAATCGCTGCCTTAGTGGCTTATCAATATTTACAGACAGAAAATAAATAAAGTCAAAAAAAGACGCCCTTTGGCGCCTTTTTTATTTAGCAAAAAGAAGGTATAATTAAGTTAAATATTAAATAAATTATGAATAATAAGAAAATTAATTTAATTGCCGCTGACATGGGCTATGGTCATCAGCGGGCTGCTTATCCATTGTCTGATTTGGCTGCTGGTGAAATTTTAAATCTAAATAATTATGAAGGAATTCCAGTTTGGGAAAAGGAATATTGGATTGGTCATCTAAAATCTTACGAAAAAATTTCTCGTTTCAAAAAAATTCCTTTATTGGGTCCGGTAGTATTTTCGGTAATGGATTATTTTCAAAGAATTCGACCTTTATATCCTTTTCGAGATTTATCTCGTTCTACTTTTCAGCAAAAATATTTTTATACCTTTATTAAAAAAGGTTTAGGAAAAGATTTGGTAGAAAAATTAAACGAAGAAAAGCTTCCCTTCGTGACAACTTTTTTTGTTGCCGCTCAAGCAGCCGATTACCACAATTATCAAGGAGAAATTTATTGTGTAGTTTGTGATACTGATGCTTCTCGTGCCTGGGCGCCACTCAATCCGAAAAATAGTAAAATAAAATATTTACTTCCTAGTGAAAAATTAAAGAAAAGATTTTTGATGTATGGTTTGTCTGAGGAAAACCTTATAATTACTGGCTTTCCTTTACCAAAAGAAAATATTGGCAGTGAAAAAGAAATTTTAAAAGCAGATTTATTAAGTAGAATAAAAAATCTTGATCCGCAAAAAAAATATCAAACAGAGTATGCTGGAATTCTTGATGATGAATTTTTAAATATCGAAAGAAAACCAGAACGACCACTAGCAATTACTTTTGCTGTTGGTGGCGCGGGTGCCCAAAAAGAAATTGGCACAACTATTATTGCCAAGCTATCCGAGCAAATTAAAAATAAAAATTTAGTAGTTAATTTAATTGCTGGTAATCGTCCAGAAGTAAGAGATTATTTTTTAGAGGAAATTAAAAAATTAGAAATCAAAGAAGGGGTTAATGTTATTTTTAACCCAGATAAAATCGAGTATTTCAAACAGTTCAATCAAGTTCTGAGAGAGACTGATATTTTATGGACCAAACCATCAGAGCTTTCTTTTTATTGTGCTCTTGGTTTGCCGATTATGATTTCCTCACCAGTCGGTTCGCAAGAAGATTTTAATCGTGAATGGTTAATTTCGGTTGGTGGTGGCGTTGATAGTCCTTCACCAGAATTTGTTGATCAATGGTTGCCACCAATGTTATCTTCTGGTAGATTAGCACGCGCCGCAATGGATGGATATTTGAATGCAGAACAAATGGGAACCTATAATATAGAAAAATATTTTTACAAAAAATAAATTTAGAGTTTAATTATGTCTTGGATTTTTGTTGCTTTTTTAGCTTATTTATTTTTGGTTATTGCCAATCTTTTTGACAAGTTTTTAATTGATAATGTTTTACCAGACAGCAAAACTTATACTTTTATTTCTTGTTTACTTAGTGGATTAGTTTTTTTGGCTGCCCCTTGGTTTTTACAATGGCCAGGAACTTTTTGGTTTTCTATTAATATTTTATCGGGTGGTATTTTTGTTGCTGCACTATTTACTTTATATGAAGCGCTTCGTCGCGGTGAAGCTTCACGGGTATTAGTTTTGGTTGGTGGCTTAACACCGGTTTTTTCAGTAATATTTTCTCTCTTGTTTTTTAAGGAACATTATACTTTGGCTCAATGGATTGGTATTGTTTGTTTGATTTTAGGGGCAATTATTATTGCCTTCTTACCTCAGCAAAGAAATTGGTTGGCAAGGGTGATGGCAAAATTAAAAATAACTCAGAATGTAAAAAATAGTTCTTTGTTTTTAGCTATCGCTTCAGCCTTTTTCTATTCCGCTTATTTTCTATTAACAAAATATGCTTATTCCACTCAACCTTTTACTAGTGCTTTTTTGTGGAGTAGATTAGGTGCGGTATTTTTTGTTTTATTATTTTTAATTAAATTAAAAGATAGAAAAACAATTATCAAAACCATCAAAGAGCCTCGCAAAAATAAAAATAATAAATTTTTGGTTTTTGTTGGTCAATTTTTTGGTGCTGCTGGTTTTATTTTACAAAATTACGCCATATTTTTAGGATCGGTTGCTTTGGTTAATGCCGCTCAAGGCATGCAATACGCTCTACTTTTAATTATTAGTACTTTTTTGGCTTTAACTTCTCCAAAATTGTTAAAAGAAACTTTTTCTTGGAGAATATTTTTACAAAAACTGTTGGCAGTTTTAATTATTGGTGTTGGTTTATATTTTATTGTGATTTAATATGTTTAAAAATAATTGGAAAAAAATAAAAGACTTTGAACAGAGCCCATTAGTTATTGGTTGGCATATTTTTTTAGTGTTGTTGTTTTTAGTTTTGTTTTATTTTTTTAAAGTAGCTGACAATTATCCAACCAAACAGGACTTGAGTCACAAACAAGGTTTTTTTGGCGTAACTTTTTCCAAAAAATATTGTGAAGAACTAGGTCTAGATTGGAAAGAAGTTTATTTGGCGACAATTGATGATTTACAAGTTAAAGAAATACGTTTGCCGATCTATTGGGACGAAATTGAAAAGACAAAAAATGTTTATGACTTTTCTGATTATGACTATATTATTCAAGAAGGAGAAAAAAGAAATGTAAAATTTATTATCAATCTTGGTTGGCGCCTGCCTCGCTGGCCAGAATGTCACGCTCCAGAATGGGCAACTAGAAAAACTTTGGATAGTACAAAAGAAGATGCAGTGAAAATGATTCAGGAGGTGATTACTCACTACAAAGACAATCAGGCAATTACTGTTTGGCAACTGGAAAATGAGCCATTCTTTGATGCTTTTGGTGTTTGTCCAAAAAGCGATGAAGAATTTTTTAAGAAAGAATTAGCCGCTCTGAAAGCTTTGGATAATCGTCCAGTTTTGGTTTCGGCTAGTGGAGAATTAAGCTCCTGGAAAAAAGAAGCAAAATATGGAGATATTTTTGGCAGTACTCTTTATCGAGTAGTTTGGGGAAAAGTTACTGGCTATATTCGTTATCCAATCCCGGCTTGGATTTATGAAACCAAAGCTTCTTTTGCAAAAATCAAACCGGAAAATAGATATATTATTGAACTTCAAGCTGAACCATGGGTGCCAAATGGAAAAATCATTCATCTTTCCCTAGAAGAGGAAAATAAATCTTTCAACATGAAACAATTCCGAGCAAATCTTCAATACGCAATTAATACCAATTTTGAAAAGACTTATCTTTGGGGTGTGGAATGGTGGTATTATAAATATTTAAATGGTGAAAGTGGTTACTGGGAATTAGCAAGAACTATTTTTTAATTTTTTATGGTTTCAATTATTATTCCAACACTGAATGAAGAAAAATTTTTACCACGTTTAATTCAGTCAATTAAAAAACAAAATTTTTCCGATTACGAAATAATTGTTTCCGATGCAAATTCTCAAGACAAAACTAGAGAAATTGCTTTAGAAAATAATTGTCATTTTGTGGTTGATGAAGATTTGTCTCATCATCATCCTTCGTGGCAAAGAAACAATGGCGCAGCAGTTGCGCGCGGAGATGTTTTATTATTTTTAGATGCCGATTCTGTTTTGCAAGATGATTTTTTGGAAAAAGTAATTAATGAATTTTATTCAAAAAAATTATCAGGTGCTGGATTTTATTTTAAATTTAATCCGAATAAATTTAGTTATCGCATCTTCGCTTTTTTGTATAATTTTTTTTGTTTTTTTAGGCAGTATTTTTCTCCGATTTCAATTGGTGCTGGGATACTCGCAAAAAAAGAAGTGCATGATTTAATTAATGGTTTTGATCCTGGTCTTTCTCTGGCCGAAGATTATGATTACTGTCAAAGAGTTGCCGAAAAAGGAAGATTTAGAGTGATTACATCTTGCCGTCTTTTATATTCTTCACGCAGAATTGAAAGAGATGGATTTTTTAAAGTCGGTTTGGCTTGGACCAAAATGGCTTTCTATACTTTGTTTAATAGAAAAATAAAAAACTTAAAAATAAAATATGATTTTGGAAAATTTTAAATCAATTAACATTTTTAAAAAGCCAGAACGAATTTTACAAATATTTTTAGCTTTAGTATTTTTATCGGCGGGAATTTTTAGAATTATTAATCCGGAGCTTGCCAAATTAGAATTTGCGAATCTTCAATTACCAATAGCTCTTTCTTCCTGGATGACAATTTTTGAAATTATTGCTGGCTTGGGGTTATTATTTAACAAAGGCGCAAAATTTATTTATGGAGCCTTGATTGCCTTTTTGATTTTTGCTCTGGTTTGGGCTTTAATAATAGGAGGTAAAAATTTATTTACTTCTTCTGGGGAATTATTTGTCTTTAATCTCAACCCAACCGATTGGTTTTTGCATTTCACTTTCCTATTATTAGTCTTTCTCCTCTTAATTAAGAAAAAATAGCTTATAAAAATAAAAAACACCTTCTAGAGAGGTGTTTTTTTGTTTGGAGCGGGTAAGGGGAATCGAACCCCTCTCCTCAGCTTGGAAGGCTGATGTAATAGCCACTATACAATACCCGCCTACTCCGCCCAGGGCGGATCCGGCGAGGCAAGCCCGCCAGAAATAAGCTCTTTTTATTCTAGCTAACTGCAAGATTTTAGTCAATTGTCTTTATTTGGTGTCTTTTAGTAGAAATAATACCGGGAAAGACAAACACATTAAAAAAGCACCAATCAAGAAGATATTGCTAATTGAGGAAAATAGTAAAACAATCGCCCCTAAGGATGAACCAAAAATATAACCAAGGGGACTGGTTGCTCGGAAAAGGTTGATACAATCAACATCTTTAGCGTCAACAGCCTTAAAGAAATAGGATTCCCTCATTGCTTCAACTAAAGCGGCTCCAATTCGGCTAAAAAAGAGGATTCCCGCCCAAAGCCAAAAGCTGGTTGAATTAACGGAGTAGAAAAAGATTAGAGACAGGGAAAGAATAATAAAGCCAAGGGTCATTATTTCTTTTTCACCAATATATTTATCGGCAATTATTCCTGCCGGGATCTGGACAATAATAAAAGGAATTAACATTAAAGAAAACATTATTCCCAAAGAGTCCCAATCAAAACCAAGAGTTTGATTTAAATAAACCGGCACAAAAACCACAGCTAAGCTATAAAAAACACTTAACAAAAAAGCCAAAAAGAAAATAGAGCGTAATCTTTTTACTTTAAAAACTTTTTTGATGGTTTTAATTATTCCTAGGTCGCTATATTTTGTTTTGTCTGCTAAATTTTTTCTTTGGAACATGAACAGGAAGGCAAAAATCATTAAACAAAACAAAGAAGCGGCATAAGTTACTTCAAATCCTCCAGCGGCAATCAAAATTCCGGCAAGAAAAGGAGAAAGAATCCAGCCAAGATTGACAGCAGTAAAATAGGTAGTATGAATTTTTCCCGAAGACTCGTCAGCACAGAAGCTTTCCACAAAAATATCCATATTGATGGCAATCAAAGCCACGCAAACACTCATTAGACCGAAGAAGAAAAACATTATCCAGGGGTTGGTTGGTGCAAAAGTTAAGCCAATTAAAGAAATTGCGTATAGAAATACTACCCTTCTAGTGCTACGAAAGTTTTTTATTTTTTTAATTATTTTTGGAAAAAACAGAATCGAAAAAAAGGTCAAAGCATTGGCTAATAAAAAGAAAGTAGAAACCAAGGGTAAACCAACAGTTGAAGCCAAAAAACTTGACTGGCTATAAGCCGGAATCGCGGCTGCCATGGAAATAATGAAGCCGAAAAAATATAAAATAAATAACTTTTTTTTGTGGTTTTCCTTTTTTGGAGAGTTTTTAGTCATGTGTTTTTTCTTTAGATGATCGGTAAATTAATATTCCGCCAATAATTATAAATAATAAGCTAATAATTTGTGGCCAACGAAGACCTAATAACTGAGGTGTGCTATCTATTTTGATAAATTCCAGAAAAAAGCGAATTAAACCGTAACCCAAAAAATAAATAGCAATAATTATTAATTCTTTTGCCTTTTTCCTTTGAGCGATTAGTAAAACAAAAAATAATAACAGACAGAGTAAACTTTCATAGAAAAAAGTTGGTTGAAAATAAGAAAATTGGAAATAATCAAGTGGTCTATTTTCTGGAGAAATAAAAATTCCCCAAGGGAGATTTGTCGGTAAGCCAAAAAGTTCTTGATT
>CAZCFX010000019.1:0-10159 GCA_964498085.1 uncultured Gammaproteobacteria bacterium | reverse complement strand
GGTCCCATCGTCTAACGGTTAGCTCGCCTCGCTTCGCGAGTCGAAGCGGGGACGCCAGGTTGTGGATTTATAGAAAACAAAATAATGGTCCCATCGTCTAACGGTTAGGACGCCAGGTTCTCATCCTGGTAATAGGGGTTCGATTCCCCTTGGGACTACTAATTAAAAACACTCAGCAAAGCTGGGTGTTTTTAATTAGACAGCCGTTAGGCTGGGGGAATCGGACAGATTGGAAGTGAGACGCGAATTATTTCGGAAGAAATAATGAGCGGACGAACGTCGGACGAGCCGCTAAATGCGAGTCGGACGCCAATCCTGGACACGTGAGCGAGGCGCTCCGCTAGCTGGAAGATCTGGCGCCGAGCGAGCACGACAAATTACCCTTGGGACTACTTAAAAATTAAAAGACATATTACAAGATATGTCTTTTAGTTTATATTAAATCTTTTATTTATCTGAAGACAAAAGACTAAAAAGCATCCCGTCATAAACCTTGTTTCGAAGAATGGCAAAATGACGTTCCACCCCATCAAGAGAAAAATTATTTTTTCTTAAAATATTTTCCGAAGCTTTATTGCCAACTAAAACAACTGCTGAAATTTTCTTCAACTTTAACTCTTTAAAAGCAAAGTTTTTAATTAAAATTATTGCCTCCGACATAATTCCCTTGCGCCAATATTTTTCCCCCAACCAAAAGCCAAGTGCCGCCTTTTTGTGTTGTGTATTGATATTTAACAAGCCAATTACCCCCACGATTTCCCCATTTAATTCTATTCCAAATTCAAAAGAACTTTTTAATTTTTCATTCTTCTTGGTAATTTTTATAAAAGAAATGGCGGAGTTAATATTGTATGGATATGGCAAAAAAATAAAACGACTAACCGCTCGACTATTAGCGTTTTTTGTCAGAGAAAAAGCATCACTTTCTTTTAAACTTCTCAGCTTAATATTTTTACCTGAAATAATCATATTCAAATTATATGAAAAAAATAAAAAAAGGGCAATAAATATAAAAATATTGCCCCACAGATTGTTTGTTCAAATAAATTATTTATTTAAACAAACTGCTGAATTTTTAGAAGAAATCACTAGTAATTTCCCTAATTTTTTAATTTTTTTCATTCTTAATACCTCCTTTCAGAATTTTATTTTATTTTAAAAAAACGCAACCATCATGGGGCATTGCCTTGCCAGCAATATCACCACGATAAGCGTAAACTAAATATCTATCAATAAATGAGCACTCCATTCCACAATTACACCCAATTTTTTTATTATTTATTTTTCTTATATTGTTGAGGATGTCCGAATTTAGCCATAAATCTTCTAAGTTATTATCAAAAAATGATCCTAAATAAAATTCTGGCTGAGTCAAAAAAGGGAAAGGATAAATATCTCCACAAGAATTTATGTATAAAAAACTAAATCCCCCCGGAGAAATTAAAGAGATAACATTGTTTTTATTTTTACAAATTGTTTTTTCTAAAAAACAATCTATAGTAATTTGTCTGTTAGCTGCATACAATTTAATGCTAGGCCATTTTTCTTCAAAGTATTTAATAACCTTCAGATATTCTTCCCAGTCATTATTATTGGATCTTCCAAGTGGAACTTCCATGGCAATAGAAATTTTTTTAATTCCACAATCATTGCAAAATTCAATAATTTTTTCTATATTTTCTACATTGTCTTTCTGAAGAACAACTGCAATCTGCAAATTAATTTTATTTTTTATTGCAATTTTTAATGAATTAACAAAATCATTCCAAGCTTTTTTGCCAACTATTTTTTCATAATCATTCTCCACACCATCAATGGAGACCTGGACATTATAAAACATCTTTTTTACAAAATTTATGTTTTTTTCTGAAAAAAACATTCCATTTGTTAAAATATTCTGCTGTAAGCCAAGCTCGCTAGCATATTCTACTAATTGAAAAAGGTCTTTTCTTAAAAATGGTTCGCCACCACTCCATTCAAGATTGAGCACTCCGCAATTAGCGAGTTTACTGATTATTAATTTTAAATTTTGTGTTGATAAATCTTTTTTTCTTTTTGGCTCAAAAACAGCACAAGTTTTGCATGCTAAATTGCAGCTAGAAGTTGCCTGAATCTGAACTTTTATAGGAAAAGAATAAGACGCAAACGGAAATTGGTTATATTTTATTAATTCATAATTATCAAAATCAACTATTACTTTTGGCCAATTTTTTTTGCTTATAGAATAAATTTCACCTTCACACATTACTAAATATTTATTAATGTATGGCTCAAATCTGAATAAAACTTTATTTGTTTCCATGTTTATTTATTTTTTAATGTTCATATTTTATAAAAATTTATCAATTATTCTTAAATTTGTCAATATATAAAAAGACATGTTAGAAAACATGTCTTAAAAAAATTTATCATTTTATTCCATTTTCTCTACCTCAATTCCTCAAAAATTTCTTTAACCAAAGGAACGACCACTGAATTTCTCCCATAGAATGATTGCCTATCAGTGCTTGGGAAGATAAGCGCCGGGATTAACAATTCTTCATTTTGATTATTTGAAAAACGAGAAAATTGAACCAAGACTCTTTTCGGCGTCCCGAGGGAAATCTTTTTAGCTTCAGTGCTAGCAAAATTAACTTGATTCCAACCGCCCTTTTCAGCAACCTTAATTATGGCAGCCTTGTCGGTTATTAATTCATATTTTGAAGATTGATATTGATAAACCGCCAAACCATCAACACTAGAAATTGCCTGCTTGGCCAAATTCCAAGAAACTCGCAAACCAACATTATTTCCACCCTGGTCATAAACCTCTTCTCTGTTTTCGCCAATCAACAAAGGATAAATTACATAAGAATAATCTTGTTTAACAACAAAAGGAGTACCGTAATTTTCTAAATTAATTTTGTGACTCTGGAAAAAATTATTAGATTTTTCAATCAACCAGGAATCATCAGGAATTTCCAAAGGATTATTTTCTCCACAAACTTGGTCAATCGGACAAGTGCCGCTATTTGCTGATTGCCATCTTTCACTATTTTCAGAAAAATAAAAATTATCATTAATAAAATCAAAATTAATCATCAAGCCAGAATCACGATCTTCCAAAAATGATAAATTAGTTAGTTTCAAATTTTGAAAAGAATTCAAATCCATTAAAGAAAAATTTCCGTTTTTAATTGCCTTAGTTAAAGACTTGGCTAATTCGCCCTGTCCTTTAACTCGTCGATAGACCAAAGCGTTTTTTTCACTCAAATCAAAATCATTCCCCTGATAAATATATTGAACCTCAAAAGTTGGTGCCATCATCTTTTGTTCGGCTACATCCAGCGCCATTTTTGCCGGCGCAGTATTTATACTTTCGTTTACCGCCATTGAATTCACAGTATTGTTTCCTGCCCCAAAACCAAAATTACGTACTGCATTATTCATTGTGCTCAGTGAGCCAAAAGCATAATCATCCAAAGAAGAAACTTCCCCGGTGAGATTATAAACTGGATTAACAAAATCTTTTTGACGTGGAATAATCAAAAAAGAAAAAATCACAAAACCACAAACAGCCAAACCGGCAGCAGCAAAATACCATTTTCTATTTTTCAAAAAAGCAGGTTGAAAAGTTTCTTGATAATTATCTTGAGGAATTTTATTCATCAATTCTCTTTTGAGACGCGCAGCAAATTCTTCATCAAATTTGGTATCCGGTTTCGAGGCAATCATTTCCAAAACCAAAGAACGCAAATGGTCCCCATATTTTTTGAGGCTTGGGTCGATTTCGTATAATTCTGCCAATAGATTGTCTAATTGATCTTTTTCCATAAATTTAAAACTAGCGGGAATAAAATAAATAATTCCACCGGCATTTCTTTTTTTAGAGATTCCATCGCCCGCGCAAAAGACATTTTGGCGGCACCCTCATTCTTGTCTAAAATAGTAGCAATCTCCTTGAAGGGTAAATCTTGCCACAAACGAAGCATTAAAATTTCTCTTTCGGAAGCTTTGAGGCGCGATAATCCTTGTTGCAATTTTTCTATTTTCAAGTGTTCATCGGCTTCTCCCAAAACATCGCTATCAGCTTTCAAATCCCAAAAATCTTCAACCGCCAAAGTTTCTTTTTGTGAACGATAATGGTCAATAATAATATTGCGGGCAATCGTGTAGAGCCAAGCCGAAAAATTTCCATCCTTAAATTGAGAGATGTTTTTCCAGGCTTTCAAAAAAGTTTGGCTAGTTAAGTCTTCAGCCAGCTGCTGGTGCATCGTTTTGTAAAATACAAAATCATATATCTTCTTGATAAAGGTATCATAAATCAGCGCAAAAGCTTGCGAGTCTCCATTTTTAGCGCGACTAGCTAATTCAGCCGCATTTTCTTCTAAAATCTCTGCCATTTTTGTTTTCTATTAGTTAAAACGGCTATCAAGCCAAAAAGAAACAATTAAAATAAGGAGGTTTTACTTTGGACCAAAAAGTTCTTTTTCAACAAACTTCTTTCTTTCGGTTTTAGGGATTTGAAAAAGGCTAAGTCTTTTTTGGATTGCTGACGAAGTTTTTCATCAAAAATTATCGCTTTTTTATCAACCTGCAAGGCTAGCTGGTTAATTCCCAACAATTTAATCCCGGCCAGCGAACGAACGCGAGAAAGAGCGACGTAACCCATTCCAAATTCAAAAGATTGGCTCAAATCAATTTCCGCACAATCCAAACTCATACCCTGGCTTTTGTGAACAGTAATTGCCCAAGCCAAGCGCAAAGGTAACTGAGAAATAGATGCCAAAATGGAATCGTCGTCACCAATTCCCCAAATTTCCGGACGAGCAACAATTAGCGAACCATTAATAGTTCTCACCAAGGGAAAACCGTCATGATTAAAATCTTCAACAATACCAACCGTACCATTAACAAAACCACGCGCAAAATTATTACGAACAAACATCACCACTGCACCAATTTTTAGTTCTAGTTTTTCTGGCGCCAAACAACCATCTTTTACTTTTTTTACCATTGAAGCCGGGCCACTAGATTTCATCTCAAAAAATACTGATGAAGAATTTAAAAGCCCCAATTCATAAGAATTATAAGCATCAACTTTTTCATTATGCGTGAAAAGTTTGGTTGGTTTGATGGCAAAATTTAATTCTGCCTCCAACCTTTCCGCCAAAACAGCCAATGACTCTTCGAGATTTTGGTTCGCTCGAATATTATTAAGAATCTGAGAAAATTTTGGATCTTCTTGACGATACTGCTCTTCCAGATAACAAATACGGAGATTCAAATCCTGCCAAGCATCGGCTTCAAAAATTGCTTGCTCCTTTTTTTCGAAACGACGCACCGGCGGAAGCTGAAAAAAATCCCCACAAAGAATAACTTGTAGGCCACCAAAGGGACGTAAATCACTTCTCACTGCTCGACAAACAGTATCCACCAAATCAAAACGCTTGGCATCCAACATCGAAATTTCATCAATAATTAAAACCCTGGCGGTTTTGATGCGGTCAGCTGTTTGTTTATTGTGTAAAATTTTCTTTATTTTTTTTTGATCAAGATGTTCTTCAATGCCGATACCACACCAAGAATGAATTGTGCGACCATTCAAATGTGTTGACGCAATTCCCGTGGAAGCGGTAATACCAACACTTATTTTTTTCTTCTTTAAATAATCCAAATATTTATTCAATAAAAAAGTCTTGCCACAGCCTGCCGGTCCGGTTAAAAAAATATTCTGTCCAGTTTTGATAATTTCTAAAGCTTCTTTTTGAGTCATCTACCCTTTAATTTAGCTTAAAAATGGAAATATCACAAGAAAATCAAGCAAACAAAAAACCGCTTAATTAAAGCGGTTTTTTTATTTTTCTATTTTTATTCTCCTTCTTTAACATTAAAATAAAATTTTCCATCGCCAGTGGAGCGAACAGAAACTTCTTCGCCACCATCAACAAAATAATATTTAACGCCATCTTTACTGCTTTCGGTTTTAATAATTTGCTTACCACTCAATTCTTCTTCCGAGAAAACAATAGTTTTGTTGGTTGTGGAATAGGCGGAAATTTCTTCTTCATCATCATTTAAATAAAAATGAGATTTGCCATCTTCAAAACTATTAAGCGCCTTGATAATTCTTTTATCTTTTAAATTATTATCCGGAACAATCAGCTGACCCTTCCCCGAGAGATAAACAAACATTGCTCGACTATCCGCAGAAGAAGACCATTGCAATTCTGACTTTCCCGTCGCCGGTAGAGAAGCAAAAGCACTGCCGCCAAGAACAACTTTCGCTTCTTTGATCTGGGCAGACAGACCTTTAAATTCGCTATTATCGATGGCTTGCAAATTCAGATTGTTTATTTTTGCTTCGCCAGCGGTAAATTCACTTCGATCAGAAAGTTCCAAGAGAAGTTTATCGGCTGAATAATCAGATAAAGACAAATCAACATTTTTTTGTGCAGTAATTTTCTCTAAACCGGTAGTGCTCAAAATTAATTTTAGTGGTCGATTAACACACATTACGCAGCTCTGGTTGGAAATATTTTTTTCTTCCAAAATTAAAGTTTTGTTTTCATTTTTTACTTCAATTTTTTCTAAATTTGATGGGTGGCCAATAATTTGCAAAGAGGTAGTGGCGCCTTTCACAATTTCTAAATCAAAATCCCCCGTGGCAAGCAAGCTGGTGACTTCACCAACTGGCATTTCTTGAACTACTTCGGCAGTCGCGTAATCTCGAACATCTGGATAAACTGAAAAAGCTTCCACGGCACAAAAAACTGAAGTGATAAACCAGAGACCAAAAATGGATAACCACACAGAAATTGGCACAATACTTTTTTTCTTGAAAATTGAAATACCAAAAAGCAAGGCGCCAACTGCTGGTAATAACAAACAGAAGAAACCAAGAATTGTTAACAAATAATATTGCCCACCGATTGCACTAACAAAATTCTGATCAAAAAAAGGTGAATGGTTTTGAAAAATAGAAATTGAAGCAAAAAAACTTAACAATCCAATAAAGAACAAGCTGCCGCCAACCATAAATAAAGCACAAATAAAGCAGAAAATTCGCCAAATTATTTTAACTATTTTCAAACAAGTAGAAAAAATCAAACGAAAAAATTTTTCCAAGGCTGCGACAAATCCTTCCCCTGCTCTAGAAACTGCCGGTAAAATTTTTTTTTGCTTTACTTGTTCACTCAAAGAGGAAAGAGTGATTGGTTGGCCAGACATTTCTAATTTTTGGGCAGGAGTTTTTGCTTCCGAAGAAGCAATCCAAAAAATTAAATAAATCCAAAAACCAAGACCACCAAAAAATAGTGAACCAACAAAAGCCAATCTCACCCACACCGCATCAAAACCAAAATAGTTAGCTAAACCAGAACAAACGCCAGCAATAATTGCATTATCACCATCGCGATAAAATTTTCGGGTTGCTTTTTCTTGATTTGCTTCTTTTTTTTCGGAGTTATTATTTTCCGAAACAAAATCTTTTACTCTCCCCATTTTGTCGAGAGCCTCTTCAATTTCTGAAACAGAAAGAGGACGAACTTCTGAACCAAGCTTCTCACGTAAATGATCCGCCAAGCTCATTTCAATGTCTTGAATAATCTCCTGACTATTTTCACCAGCAGCTTCAAAATAACGACGGACTTCTTCCAAATAAGCGGCTAGGCGTTGATAAGCGCTTTCGTCAATATTGAATAAAGCACCGCCGAGATTGATTGATAAATTTTTTTCCATATTAATTAAAAACTATTTTTTATGATGCAAGGCTTCGATTGAAGCTTTTAATTTTCCCCAAGTAATATCCAACTGTTTCAGGGCGGCATGGCCTTCGGCGGTTAGGTCGTAATATTTTCTCGGTGGACCATTTTTTGACTCTTGCCATTGATAATCCAAAAAACCAGAATTCTTCAAACGACTAAGTAGCGGATAAAGAGTTCCCTCAACCACCAATAGATCGGCGTCTTTCAGAATTTTTAAAATATCTGAAGCGTAAACTTTTTCACGGGAAATTATGGAAAGGATACAATATTCCAAAATTCCTTTACGCATCTGCGCCTTGTTATTTTCTAAATTATTTTGCGTTTCTTGATTCATATGATTTGATTATAGCACTCACTACCTTTTTATACAAGGTAGCTGACAAAACACTTATCCACAAGCAAAAAAACGCTTCAAAATTGAAGCGTTAATTAAAATGGTTAATAAATTTAGTGATGCCTTTGAACATTGTTTAAATTTTTAGTTTTTCTAAAAATTGAACGATTTCTCGAATTTATGTTTGGGCTAGACTTATTTACCGATATCCGCCAAATAGGCCTAAGGGGTCTTCTTTTGGAACTAGAACCAAATAAACCCGTTAAAAATTTTGTAAAAGATCTTTTTCTTGCCATGGTTAACTTATTTTTTGTCCCTAGATTTTAAGCAAAGATCGAGATAATGTCAATCTATTTTGATTGCCAAAATTTTGCCAATGTTTTTCTCTGCTTCCCTTTTATTTAAACCCAAAGATTTGTACGGCAAAAGAAGATCGAAATGATACTCAGTTTTCAGACGAACTTTTTCACCAATAATCGCTTCCAAAACTACTGGTAGATTTTTTCCTCGATATTTTGCCAATATTTTTTGACGATATTCTTTTTCTAATTTTTTTGAAACTTCTCTTAGTTCTTGAGCACGTTTTTTTCTGGCAGAAATTTCTACTTGATTAGGCATTGAGAAGGCCGGTGTTTTTTCGTGAGCAGAAAAAGGAAAAACGTGAATCTTACTAAAACCAATTTCTTCGGCAAATTTTTTGGTTATCAAAAAATCACTTTCTGTTTCTCCTGGAAAGCCAACGATAATATCGGTGGTGAGAGAAATTTCCGGTAAAACTTTTTTGATTGCTAATATTCTATCTTTAAAATATTTCGTATTGTAAGGACGGCGCATTAATTTCAAAATTTTATCGCAACCAGATTGCAAGGAGATATGAAGATGGCGACAAATTTTTGGATTAGCTTGCATCAAATCAATTAGCTCGTCACCAACTTCGTTAATTTCAATTGAACTCAAACGAACTCTCCCCAGTTTTGGTAATTTCAAAAGTGAGCGCAATAAATTATTGAGAGAAGATTTGTCATCAGCAAAATCTTGACCATAACGACCAAGATGAATACCGGTTAAAACTATTTCATCCATTCCCTGCTTAAGCGCTTGTCCGGCTTCTAATAATAATTCTTTCATCGGACGACTCTTGATTGGTCCGCGAGCATAAGGAATTAAACAATAAGCACAAAATTGATTACAGCCATCACCAACTTTCAAAAAGTAACGCGACAAATCTTCAGTGAGTGCCAAATTATTTGCTGGATATTTTTTTTCTACTATCGAAAAATGATTTTTAATAAAATCCAAAAATTCCTTTCTCTTGCCAACGCCCCACCAAAAAATACCATCCTGATCAAAAGTAGCTAATTTCTTTTCACTGGTTTGCGGCCAGCAACCCATGACAACAAATTTAGTTTGCGGATATTTTCTTTTTAACAAATTCAAAGATTGACGATCTTTGGTGATGGCATTTTTGGTAACAGTACAAGTATTCAAAATCACCAAATCAGGATTTTTTGCCGAAAACTGAAAACCCAAAGATGACAAATCAGCCGCCAAAGAAGCGCCGTCATATTGGTTGACTTTACAGCCTAAAGATTGGATAAAAAATTGATATTTCATGTTTTATAGTATAAAAGGCTCGCCACCCCTTGTCAAAGTAAAAATTGTTTGATATTATCAAAATGTTTTTAAAAAAAGAAATTATGCGCTCATAGCTCAGCTGGTAGAGCAGATCCCTTTTAAGGATAAGGTCGCAGGTTCGAATCCTGCTGGGCGCACTTTTTTTGCCATCTTAGCTCAGCTGGTAGAGCAGCTGTTTTGTAAACAGCAGGTCGTCGGTCCGAGCCCGACAGATGGCTCAGAAATAAAAAGCCGAGAACTTAATTGTTCCCGGTTTTTTGTTGTTTTTGTCAAACGCACCAGTGGATAAACCGTTGATATCTTGTGGCTAAATTTCCCTTGAAAAAAAGGGGCTGTTCGGTTAGAATAAAAGAACTTATATGACCGAAGAAAACAAAAATTTACTGGAAAAAATTCCACCACAAAGTCTTGAAGCCGAACAATCTCTCCTCGGCAGTCTTTTGAT
>CAZCFX010000018.1:0-10707 GCA_964498085.1 uncultured Gammaproteobacteria bacterium | reverse complement strand
AATTGATTAACCACCACCAATAGACGATCAATATCGGCAAAATGCAAACCAGTAGTTGGCTCATCCAAAATATATAAAGTTTTTCCGGTGGAACGACGAGATAATTCTGTTGCTAATTTAACTCTCTGCGCTTCGCCGCCAGAAAGGGTGGTCGCTGATTGCCCAAGTTTCAAATAACCCAAACCAACTTTTTCCAAAACAGAAAGTTTTTCATACAAAGGGGCAATACTCTTAAAATAAGACATCGACTCGGAAACCGTCATTTCTAGAAAATCATAAATACTTTTACCTTTATACAAAACTTCCAAAACTTTCTTTTGATAACGTTTTCCCTGACAATTATCACAGGTGACATAAATATCTGACATGAATTGCATTTCAACTTTAATCACACCATCTCCTTCACATTGTTCACAACGACCGCCAATAACATTGAAAGAGAAATGACCCGCATTTAAGCCTTTTACTTTGGCTTCTGGCAAGCCGGCAAACAAATCACGAATGTAAGTAAAAATTCCTGTATAAGTTGCTGGGTTAGAACGAGGAGTACGACCAATCGGTGACTGATCAATATCAATCACTTTATCAATATTTTCTAAGCCTTTTATTTCTTTGTGTTTCCCTGGTTCAACTTTGGCTCGATAGAATTTGTGATTAAGTGCATTAGCTAGAATGTCTGTAATTAAAGAAGATTTACCCGATCCGGAAACACCAGTAATCGCTACTAATTTACCCAGAGGAAGAACAACGTTAATGTTTTTTAAATTATGTTCTGAGGCACCAATAATTTCAATCTTTTTACCATTGCCGCTACGATAACCATTTTTAGGAGCAATTTTTTTTCTGCCGGAAAGATAATCGCCAGTTAATGATTGGCGGCAATTTTTTATTTTTTCAGGAGTTCCTTCGTAAACAATTTTCCCTCCCAAAATTCCTGCCCCCGGACCAACATCAATTAAATGATCAGCGGACATCATAGTCGCTTCATCATGTTCAACAACAATCACTGTATTCCCCAGGTCTCTTAATTTTTTTAAGGTTTCAATGAGCTTGTCATTATCTCGTTGATGCAAACCAATTGATGGTTCATCCAAAACATAAATCACCTCCGTTAGACCTGAACCGATTTGAGTAGCCAAACGCATTCTTTGAGCTTCACCGCCAGACAAAGTGCCCGAAGGACGACTAATAGAAAGATACGACAAACCAACTTTATTTAATAAATCTAAACGACCAACAATTTCTTTAATAATTGGTTTGGCAATTTCCAAAGAACCATTTTTTAATTTATTTTCAATTAATAATAATTTTTCTTTTAGTTCTGGGATGGAAAAATCACTCAAGTCAGAGATAGAAAATCCTTCTATTTTTACGGCTAAAGATTCTTTCTTCAAGCGTTGTCCTTTGCATTCTGGACATGGAGAAACTACAAGACATTTTTCAATTTCCTGTTTAATAAAACTGGAGCGAGTATCTTGATAACGATCCAAAAGAATTTTTTTTAAACCTAAAAATTTTTTATCTCCCTCCAAAAGAAATTTTTTTTCAGCCGCAGTAAAAAATTTTACTGGTTTCAAGAAATCCAAACTACTTTCTTTTATCTCTTTGGCAAAAGGAGCAAAAAAAGAATTCGGGTTATTAAGAGTGTTAATCCCTAAAGGTCGAATTGCCCCTTCAGCTAAACTCAAATTTTCATTCAAAACCAGACTACTACTAACTTCTGGACATTGCCCCAAACCACCACAAACTGGACAAGCCCCTTGCCCGGAATTAAAAGAAAAGTTGCTTGATTCTAATTCTGCCAAATTAAAATGACCATTTGAGCAAATATAAGCTGGCGCATTTTTTTCCTTGCTTGAATTTTTTTTCAAACGCAAACCACAATCCGGACAATAAGGAACACCGACTTTTGCATACAATAAACGCAAGAAGTCATAAATCTCAGAAACTGTTCCGACTGTGGAACGAGTATTGGCAGAAACCGAACGTTGATCAATGGAAATTGCTGGTGATAAACCGTCAATAAAATCCAAATCGGGTTTATCCATCAAACCAACAAATTGTCGAGCATAAGAGGAAAGAGACTCAACATAACGACGCTGCCCTTCGGCATAGATTGTATCAAAAGCCAAAGAAGATTTGCCGCTTCCGGACAGACCAGTGATTACTACCAGTTTCCCACGAGGAATATCGATATTAATATTTTTTAAATTGTTTACTCGCGCACCGCGAATAGAAATATTTTTTTGACGATAATTTGGCATAAAAATGCTTACAAAAATGGATAAAAAAGTTTAAGAATTATCTTAACAAAAAAATCCATTAAATTCAATGGGCGCTTTTTCGGGTCAAAATCAACCGCCGAAGACTTCCAATGATTAACAATCTTTAATAAATCATTAACAACTGTTTTTTGGTTAAAAAATATACCACTTTCCACATTGACATTAATTGAAAGAATATCAAAATTAGGCGAACCGACCATTGCTTCCAAATCGTCGATTACAAATACTTTGGCATGATTCATTTTTGGTAAAAAATAAAATTTGGCTCCCAAGGCAGCAAGGCGAGAAGCATAATTATAATTTATTCGATCAACAAAAATAAAATCAGTAAATTTTGGTAAAATAATTTCCACTTTTACTCCCCGATTCATCGCGTTATCTAACAAAACCATCAGCCAGCGAGGCGGAACGAAATAGGGAGTAACAATAATCACACTATCTTTGGCCTCAACTATCTTTTGACGATAATACTCTTTGAGAGATGGAAAATCTTCATCAGCAAAATCATCAATAACCCAAGATTTTATTTTTTTAATTAAAGCGTTGTTTTTGTATTTTAAAATTTTTGGATTTTTTCCACCACAAGTTTTGTAGCCTTGAGCAAAAGTTTTCAAAAGCGGCTTAATAATCTTACCCTCTAAACGAATTTGTAAATCATCCCAGTCCATTATTTTCTGGTGAATATTAACGCCACCCAAAAAAGCAATTTTTTCATCAACAATTAAAATCTTGCGGTGAGTTCTTCTAATCAACTGAGAAAAAAATAAAAACTCCGCACCAGAAACACGAAGTTCATTAACTGTTTCCTTTTTTAAACCCAAACTACCAAAAGCATCGGCAATAATTACCACCGAGACCCCCGCTTGCAAACGCTCCCTAATCACTCCAAAAAAATCATGAGTAAGCGAAGTGTCTTCAGAAAGAATATACATTTCCAAAAATATTGAATGCTGCGCCTGACGAATGGCCTCAATCATGCCATCCCAAGCTTTTTTTGAAGTTGTATATATCTTGTATTTCATTATAATCGGTTTAGAAGTTTTTTAATTTTAGGAATTTCTTTTTCAGTTGCCTTTTCGCCAATTTTTATGAGATCATCAACAACTTTTGGATCGAGATACTCCTTGAATTTTACTGAATTGATCAGTTTTGAAGTGTCGGGAGAAATTACCACATCGGCAAACTTACAGGAATTTACCGCCAAATTATGAACCGCAATTCTGGTACTGCGCAAAGCCACTTTGGCCATGGTAAATTTTTTACTAATAAATTCATTGGTATGATAAAGATTTACGCCAATCACAATATCCGCACCTTTGTTTTTCAAAACATCACAAGGAACTGGATTACTTAAACCGCCATCAACTAAATAATGGTCATGATATTTTTTTGGCTTAAATACCAAAGGTACTGAGCAACTTGCTCGAACCGCTGAAGATATTTTTCCTTTTTCAAAAACCATTTCCGAACCAGTATTCAAATCCGTAGCAACTACTACCAAAGGAATTGGAGTTTGTGAAATATCACCCATGCCAAAATCTTTTTTGAGAAATTTTTCAAATTTTTCACCATTGACAAAACCTCCCCGCCAACTAAGATCAAAAATAATTGGTAATTTTTCGCGAGGATTTTTTACTATTTCTTCTTTCAATTTTTCGATGTCATGAAAAATAGCATAATGTGCCGCCACCCAAGAACCAATACTAGCACCACTAAGCAAGTCAATCGGAATATTGTTTTTTTCTAAAACTTTAATCACGCCCAGAAGAGCGAACCCGCGAAAACCGCCACTGCCCAAAGCTAGGCCAACTGTTTTTCTTTTTTTCATAAATAAGAAAATTATTGCCTAAATATTATAGCAGATTTTTACCTAAATTAGGAGAGAAAAATAAAAAAAGGAGCTTCTATAAATAGATGCTCCTTAAAAATTTATACTATTCGCAAATTACCATTCCACTTTTTACTATTTCAGCACTGTAAACATAACCCTTAGTTTCAAAATTGATTTTTATTGGCAGTGAAAAAAATTTTTCTGTCTCATGCAATAATTCAGTAGCCAATTTGTTTTTCCCCTTTTTATCTAAATACTTAATCCAACCTATGGATATAAAAACACCATTAGATAAAATTTCTGCCGGGAAAAAAATTAAAATTTCTTCACGATTATGATAAGGGAAATTTAATCTAAAAATTTCTCTAATTTTTAAATCAAATTTTTCTAAATTTTCCCTGGTTTGTGTTGCTGCACCATGGACAATGATTGAAAACATTTAAACCTCCTTTTTTTAAATTAATTAATATTGTTAATGTATGAGCTAAAATTACAACTGTTTAAGTAATTTGTCAACAAAAACTATAAATTTTCCAATAAATATGCTATTATTAAAATACAAAAAAAGGAGATGACATGGATACAATAACCGATAGTGACTTAGATCGTTTAGAATTTACCCTTGTTAAATATCAAGGATCAAATGAAATTTGGGCTTTTGATAATCAAAGAATTGTTAGAGACCCAAAAACAGAAGAAATAATTGATTATTATTTTGTAAAAGAAGAAAAAAAACAACAAAAAACACTATAATTTTATAGTGTTTTTTCTTTCGTAGTCCCTAGGGGAATCTATCGCGCTCACGCCGCTTCCGCGTCGTTCACTTGGCCGCGGACAGCGTCAAACATTCCCCGAATGTTTGACGATCGCTCATCTGCACCCTCACTACTCAGAATAGTAGCTCAGGCTTGATTCGCTTCT
This sequence comes from uncultured Gammaproteobacteria bacterium, assembly GCA_964498085.1. Taxonomy (GTDB): domain Bacteria; phylum Patescibacteriota; class Patescibacteriia; order Patescibacteriales; family UBA12465; genus CAINDR01. The sequence continues at coordinate 5,670 of CAZCFX010000018.1, read as the reverse complement.
GTCCTGGTTCGATTCCACGGCTAACGCCGTATAAACTAAAAGACATATCTTGCGATATGTCTTTTAGTTTATGTAGTCCCTAGGGGAATCGAACCCCTGTTACCAGGATGAAAACCTGATGTCCTAACCACTAGACGAAGGGACCATTAAATTTGGCTTTTAATTTTTTTCTGCCAGCGCCAGACTTCCAATATTTTTCTCTAGCTCTAGCTTGTTTGATGTCTTCAACTTCTTCTAAAATATCAACACTGAAATTTCCAAAACTTTTTGTTGTTTTTACTTTTTTTGAACTATGATATTCAATTCTCTTTTGAAGATCACTAGTAAACCCAACATATGTTTTACTTCCGTCTTCACTGATTAGCCAATAAACAAAATACATATATTTATTATACTAACCTGATGTCCCCGCTTCGCCTTGCGAAGCGAGGCGAGCTAACCACTAGACGAAGGGACCAATCTGTTTGAATGGATTTTTTTCTCAATCTATGTTAATACTGTGATAAGTATAAATAATAAAAATATCTTAGTCAAGCTATGTATATTCTAGCCATTGAAAGCAGTTGCGACGAAACTGCCGCTGCCATTTTATCCGCCAAAAGCTCCGGAAAACCGAAGATTCTTTCTAATATTATTTCTTCTCAAATTGATATTCACTCGCAGTATGGTGGTGTTATTCCTGAAATAGCAGCTCGAGAACATGTTTTGAATATTATCCCGGTAATTTCAGAAGCGCTCAAGAAAGCAAAAATAACGCCAAAACAATTAACAGCAATTGCTGTTACCAAGGGTCCTGGGTTAATTACTTCTTTAATTTCTGGCATGGAGACTGCTCGCACTTTAGCTTTTGCCTGGAATAAACCATTGATTGGCTTAAATCATATTGAAGGCCATATTTATGCTGCCTTCTTGGAGCTTAAAAAAAACCTGAAATTCCCAGCGGTTGTTTTAACTGTTTCTGGTGGACACACCTTGATTGCTACCATGAAAAAACATGGAGATTTAAAAATAATTGGTGAAACTCGTGATGATGCTGCTGGCGAAGCTTATGACAAAGGAGCAAAAATGCTTGGTCTTGGTTATCCTGGTGGCCCGGCAATCGCAAAATTGGCCGCCAACTATCGTGCTAAATTTTCTGAAAAACCAAAAGAAACTTTAAATTTCCCTCGCCCAATGATGAATTCGGGAGATTTTGACTTTTCCTTTTCTGGTCTAAAAACCTCTTTATTATATAAATTGAAGGCTGATAAAAAATGGAAAAATAAAATTGAACAATATTGCTATGAATATCAAGAAGCAATCCTGGATCTTCTAGTAGAAAAAACCCTGAAAGCGGCAAAAAAATATAAAGCAAAAAGTATTATTGCTAGTGGTGGTGTCTCTGCTAATTCCCGTCTCCGCGAAAAACTAATTGAACGAGCAAAAATTGTTATGCCAAAAGCTGAAGTATACTTTCCTGAACTAGCCTACACTACCGACAATGCCGCCATGATTGCTTCGGCTGCCTTTTTCCATTTGAACAGAAAAACAAAAATAAAGCCTTGGCAAAAAGAAAAAGTTGAGCTAAACTTATCTTTGTAACTTGGTTCGATGGCGAAGTGGTCTAACGCTGCAGTTTGCAAAACTGTCATTCGTGGGTTCGAATCCCACTCGAACCTCAACAAAAACCGCCTAAATTATTGGCGGTTTTTTATTTGGTGAAAAATCTGTGGATAACTTGTGTGGAAAAGTAATAATTAATTTAGATAAGTCTACAAAAATGTGGACTTATCTCTAAAAAATATTTTTTAATCTACTTATTTATAATTTAATATTAGCTAAAATAATTAGATATCTTCAAAAATACAAAATAATTGTGGACATTTATTGACCATAAAAACAAATAATGCTAAAGTATGTGTATAAGTTAGTTCTTTTTAATTAAAATTTTTACTGGACTTTATTAATTGTTCATTATGTTCTTTGTCTTGTTAGCTCTGATATAACAAGAAGTAGCCAATAAAACAATTTCTAAACTGATAGTTGCTTTAATAACTAAAAAAGATTATTGAGCAGCTTATCATTTTTTTCGAAATTCCGGCTCGAGGACTGGTAAAAATTACTATGAATAAATCAGAACCATAGTAAAAACAATAATATAGTGTCTAAAAAAAGACACCAAACAGACTTGATTTTTTTCTCCCATTGAATATTGTATATTTATATATATAATAAAGGGAGACTAATCGAGTCTTTTTTTATAAAAAATATGCCTCTATCTATTGGAATTGTCGGCTTGCCGAATGTTGGAAAATCTACTTTATTTAATATCCTCACCAAAAAAGGTGTGGATGCTTCTAATTATCCCTTCTGCACTATTGAACCAAACGTTGGTGTGGTTAAAGTACCAGATTTTCGGGTAGAAAAATTGGCCGAAATTTCCAAACCAGTAAAAACTATCTACACCACCATTGAATTTGTGGATATTGCCGGATTAGTTGCCGGAGCATCCAAAGGTGAAGGTTTGGGAAATAAATTTTTAGCTCATATTCGTGAATGTGATGCTATTTGTGAGGTAGTAAGAGACTTCAAAGACAGCAATGTTATTCATGTTGACGGCCGAGTTGATCCGGAAAGCGACAAAGAAACCATTAATTTGGAGCTAATTTTAGCTGATTTGGCAACCATCGAAAAAAGATTAGAAAAAAGTCGCCGCGAAGCAAAAAGCGGTAATAAGGAGGTAATTTTCCAAAATGAAATTAGCGAAAGAATCTTAAAACACCTTGAAGCCGGAAAAGCAGTCCGTGATTTGGAATTTACTGAAGAGGAAATGGTTTTCGTAAAATCCTTATGTCTTCTCACTACCAAGCCAATGATTTATTTGCTCAACACTGATGAAGGATATAGTGGTGAAAATATTTTAAAGGCAGAAAAAGAAGAAGTGATTGCTGTTAATGTAAAATTGGAAGAAGAAATTGCTTCCTTACCAGAAGAAGAGCAGGAAGAATACATCAAAGAATTAGGCCTAGAACAAAGCGGTTTGGACAAATTGATTCGCAGTGCTTATGATATTCTTGGCCTAGAAACCTTTTTTACTACTGGCCCTGATGAAACGAGAGCTTGGACTATTAAAAAAGGAACTAAAGCACCACAAGCAGCCGGAACAATTCACACTGATTTTATTAAGGGTTTTGTCAGAGCGGAAGTAATAAGCTTTGATCAATTTGTTACTGCTGGAGGAGACGCAAAAGCTAGAGAACTTGGCACTTTGAGAGTTGAAGGAAAAGAATATGTAGTAAAAGATGGTGATATTTGTAATTTCTTAATCAATAAATAAATTTGATAAAACAAAAAAAGGCCTTATTGAAAAAGGTCTTTTTTTTATTTTTTATTTATTTTTTGTCCAACACGACAACCTCTCGAAATACTTTCTGACCAGAACGACCATATAAAACTGAATAAACTTTGGAAAAATTGCCTAATTTTGGCTCAATATGCTTTTCGCCAAAGAAAACTGGCCAAATCATTACTACGCGACCGCCAGGTTTGAGGATTAAATCAAATTGAGCCAAGGCTTGAGAGTATAACTCTTCCAAATTTTCGACGACCAAAGGAATATTTTTTAATCCTCTTTGTGGACCAAGATAAGGCTCAGTAATAACGGCATCCACAGTTTCAGCTTTGATTACTTTTGATAAATTAATGACATTGCGGTTAATTATCTTAATATTAGCTCTTTCCAAGTCATATCGTTTTCGCATCCAATTAACATTTTCTCTAGTATCGCTAACTGCTTTGGGGGAAAGATCTGAGCCAATAATATTTTGAAAGCCCATCAACATCGCCTCTGTCACCACGGTTCCGGAACCACAAAAAGGATCAAGAATTGTAGAATCGGCACTAGTTAAACCGGCCAAATTTATCATTATTTGAGCTAATTTTGGCGGTAACATTCCTGATTCATCATCACGCGCTGGACGACCATAATCTCTTTTGGACAAATCTTTAAAATCTTGCACGGCCAAAGTTTCTCCAACAAAAACTTTTCCTCCTTTTTTTACTATTACTAGCTCAATTCCTTTACCAATTAATTTGTTTTGTGTGACAACCACACTGGAAAGTTGAGCCTCACGGCTAGTAACTAAGCGACAGGAGACTCCCTGCTCGCGAAAATATTTTTTTAATTCTAAGCCCAAAACTAGAGGTTTTTGAATCGATTCACCATAAACTGAAATGCCAAAACAAAACTTACCATCACCCTTGGCGCCATTGGCTTTTGAAGCAATTTTTTCTAATGATAGCTGTAAATCAAGAGGTTTTGGTTGATCTAACTCTTCATGAAAAATACCAATCTTGATAATTCCTCCTAATTTTTTGATTAAATTTTCAGGAATTATTTCATTCTCAGTTTCTAAAACCAAAATCTCCTTGCTAATTAATTTTTTTTCTTTTATTCCCAAAACTGTCGCAATTTCCGCAAAAGAAAGCTCCGGATTGGATCCGAGAACAAAAAAATATTGTTGTTTCTTTATATTTGGCATAAAAATACTATATAACATAAATCTAGGTATTGCAATTTCTAAAAAATCGTGATAAGGTATCCTTAATTAAAGATTAATATCTTTCCCATATCGTCCTCGTTGGCGGTGATTCCAAATTTATTTTTGGAACCAAAGGTATTCCAATTTGCCCCAAGGCCACTCTGGAATACTGGGGTTTTTATTTTAAAAAATAGAAAAATAAAATAGAGCTTGGCGTTGATAATTTATTAGTAAAAAATTTATCCGCTCCGTTCTATAATAATTATGTCAAAAATAAAAAAGTCTGAGCAGAATCACTACGAAATGCTCTTCATTATTCCAAACAAATTCACTGAAGAAGAAGCAAAAGTACAAATTGCCAAAGTGGAAGAATTAATTTCTTCTCAAGGTGGTACTATCACTTATCGTGAATATTGGGGAAAGAAACGTTTAGCTTACGAAATCAAACATAACCACTATGGTTATTATTCTCTTTGTGAGTTCGACATCGATCGTTCAATGATTGCAAAAATCGACAACGATCTTCGCTTGTCTAACGATGTTTTACGTCACCAAATTGTTGTTGCTGCTGTTTTGTCCGACGAAGAACGTGCTCGCCAAAAATCTTTAAGTGAAAAATTGGCGGTCAAGAAAGAAGACAACGAGAAAAAAGCTAAAGCGACCGAAGAAGAAGATAAAAAAGCTCCCGTCGCCGAAGAAAAAACAACAGCTGATTCTTCCAATGAATTAGATGAAAAAATGGAAGACATTTTAGCTGCTCAAGACTTGCTTTAATTAGAAAATTTAAGAGTCACGTATTCTTAAAATTTCTTAAAAAAAAATATGAATTTAAACAAAGCGATGATTATTGGAAACCTAACTCGCGAACCAGAAATGAGAAACACTCCTTCTGGACAGCAAGTTGCTTCGTTCTCCGTGGCCACAAATTTTGTTTGGAATGATCAATCTGGAAAGAAAAATGAAAAAGTTGAATTTCACAATATTATTGCCTGGCGCCGCTTAGCAGAAATTTGCGGACAATATCTTCACAAAGGATCAAAAGTTTATGTTGAAGGACGTCTACAAACAACTGATTGGACCGGTCAAGACGGCGTTAAACGCTATCGCACAGAAATCGTTGCTGAAAACTTAATTATGTTGGATAGTAAAG
>CAZCFX010000017.1:0-11129 GCA_964498085.1 uncultured Gammaproteobacteria bacterium | reverse complement strand
ATTCTTTCGTTATTATATAGCAAATTAGCACTCCCGTCAAGAGAGTGCTAATAAGAAATTCTGTTTTGAATTTAAATATTTTTAATTAAAAGAAAAGATTGGCAAAAAATTAATATTAATTATTTACTTTTTTCTATAATTTTAGTATATTTTAACTGAAATCAATAAAATAAATAAAATATGTACACATGGGTAATACCAATGGCAGGAAAAGGAACGAGAACCCAATCCTTGGGAGAATTTAAACCATTTATAAAAATTAATGGCAATGAAATTTTATTTTGGTTTTTATTCTCCATAAAAAACTTAATAAAAAAAGATGATGAAATAATTTTTATCACTACGATTTATTTTTCTAAAAAATTTAAGGTTAAAATTGAATTAGAAAAATTACTAAAAGAATTAAAAATAAAAAATAAATTTTACTTGGTGGAAACACCAGATAATCCAGCAGGACAATCAATAAGTGTAAAATTTGCTAAAAATACAATAAATGAGAATAAACCTCTAATTGTTATTAACCCAGATCAATATATAGATTTTGATTTACCCAAAAAAATCACACATTGTTACCTTCCTTTATATATACAGCTTAAAAATAAGTCTGGATTTGTATCCATAAAAAATAAGTTGATAACCAATTTTGTTGAAAAAAATAATATTTCTAATTTGGCTTGTGCCGGAGTCTACATAACCGCAAAAGCAAAATGGTTATTTTCCGGAATTGAAGAGCAAATTAAAAATAAAGATATGCTAAATAATGAATTTTATCTCGGAACAGCATTTAATTATATAATCAAAAAAGAATTAAAAGTAAAACCTTTAATGGTTCGCGCTAAATACGATCTAGGAAATCCAGAAGATATAAAAATATTTGAAAAAAATAATATTAGCGCATCCATACTAAAGTTAAAAAATACTAAGTAGTGATGGACCATCTCCAAAAATACAAGTCGGATTTTTAACTTTAGAATCAAATAGTCTTATAAGTTCAACCTCATATTTAGACCCCTGACATTCTTTATTTATAAATTTTTTACATTTATCACAAAATAAAATTAATTTATGCGAATCGTTTCGCATTTTTTCTAATTTTTTATTAGTCTGCCAAACATTAAAAATATCTTGTTGATTTATATTTCCAAGAAAAAAATTTTTATTTATATAAGGGGAATACCCCCCACAAGCATAATCACCATTACTTAAAACATTAAACGTAGTAAAGCCAGATGGAGGACCTTCTTTTAACAAAAACTTGTTTCCATCTTTATGACTAATTGAAGTGGTGTGAGAAACTTCAGCAAAATGTAAAATTTTTAAATGAGAGTATTTCTTTTTTAATTTTTTAATTTTTTGAGAAATTTTTAGATGTTCATCAACAGAAACTCCATCAGAACTTTCTATATGCAACCCCCTGCCTAAAAAAACTATGGTAAAAAAATTTATTTCTTTGGCATATTTTGAAGCAATATCTACAAGAAACTCGACATCATTTATAGAGTATTTATTTATTAAAGTGTTAATTCTTAAATTAACACCCAAATCATGCATTAGTTTTAAATTTGAAATAGTGCGATCAAAGGTGTTTCTTCCCCTATTTCTTTCATGATTTTCCTTATTTCCATCCAAACTAACAGTCACCTGTTCCAAGTTTAGTTTAGCAAATCTCTCTGAAATACTTTTATCAATATAGGCCCCATTAGTATTGCAAGATACAGCAAAACCTAATTTTTTAGCATAAGCCATAATTTCAAACCAATCTTTATGGCAAGTAGGTTCACCGCCCGTAAAACGAATATCTAATATATTTTGTTTTTTAAAATTATTTAAGGCTCTAAATATCTCATTGGTGTTAAGTTCTTTCTTTCTTGGTATTCCAGAATTATTATAACAATAACGACAATGCAGATTACAAGATAAAGTAATTTCAAAATAAATTCTGATTGGTGAATAAATTATATCTTTTCTAAAATTACTATTTTTTATTTTTAAAAACTCAACATCATTTTTTGAAATATTGTTTTGTTTATACCAAGATTCCAATTCTTTAAATAAAAGAAATTTATGTTTTAATTTTTTTTTATCAAAAAAAATATAGCCAAACGATTCCTCTCTTAAAACGTATAGTTTAGACATAAAAAATATTATTTTATATAAAACTAAATTCTTTTAACACTTGCTCAATTGTATTTTTATAATTAGTAAAATTTTTATCCTTATGATCAATATTAAACCAAAGGTTTTCTAGCGTTACCCATTTATATGATTGGGTCTCTTCTGCATCGAGATTGATATCGTTTTTATCTCCGAAATATTCAACTATTAAATATCTTTGATCTTGGCCGCGCCAACGGTAACCTGCCAGTCTAACAGATTCATCATTCCAATCATAAATATTTGAATTTTTACTTAATCCTATAATGTTAAATTTATCGCTGCCCGTTTCTTCTTTTAACTCCCTAATTGCTGCCTGTTCAATGGTTTCATTTTCATTTATTCCTCCTTGAGGAAATTTCCACCAATTATTCGGCCAACCTTTATCCTGAAGGAGAAGAAAGTTTTCGTTACTATAAACAACACAACAAACATTGTTTCTATAAGGTAATTTATCAATATTAAAATTCATATTTTTAAAATTAATTTTTATATAAAGCTACTTTTTTTTCTATTTTATTAAAAATTTTTACATATTTTTTTAAAATTAAATCTAAATCATTAACAAAATCACATTTTTTCGATTTTGAAAATTTTTTTGAGAATTCAAAAATACTCATAAAAATATTATAATTGAAATTATTTATTTCTTTTTTTAAATCACTCACTTCAACTTCGGAAGATTCTAAGATTCTAATATTCTCGTGTGTTTTTTGAATTTTATTTAAAAAATTTACCCTATTTTCAACTAAAAACCTACACATATCACGCAACTCTTTAATTGGCGATGGCAATTCATAAGTATAATATTCTCCATTACCACTATAATCAAACCAAATTTTTGATTTACCGCTAATCAAATTTACCGCTCCAGTCCCTGGAACTAAATACATTTCTTGAAAATATTTATCTAAACGACTAAAACCAAAATATTTAAGCATATGAGCATTACGCTCAATATCTTCAACTGTGCTCCATGGCGTAATCATCATAAAGCCAAATCTAGCCCTTATTCCCGCACTTTCAATCTTGGAAATAGCAATTACATCATCCTCTATTGATGATTTTTTAAGCATCATTTTTTTTATATTTTTACTAACATTTTCAACCCCAATATACACTTCCTTAAGGCCAACTTGACGCAATTCTCTCCAAACATTTTTAGAAATACAATTTATAACTTCTGTCCTTGTGTCAATAATAAAATTTATTTTTAATTTTCTTTTTTTTAACTCACTTATAAATTTCATTAATCTGCTTAAATGATCTATTGATCCCACAAAATCAGGGTCGACAAATCTGAATGTTTTTATATTAGGAAATTTATTGTTAAGCAATTCTATCTCATCAATAATTTTTGAGGCAGATCTAAAACGCCACATATTCTTCGCTACCCTAGCTTTAACAAAAGGACTAATAGAACAAAAAGAACAGGAACAATAACAACCCCTAGAACCCTCTATAGCAAACTCCTTTAATTTATAATCTTGAGCATAATGATCTGGAAATGGTAATTTATCTAAATTTTTAATTAATCCCCTTCTTTTATTAATAATTATACCTGCCTGAGAACGATAAGCTAGACCGAGAAGATTGTTCCATTTTTTTTTAAAAAATAAATATTCTGCTAATTTTTTAAAAGTAGCTTCCCCTTCGCCAATAATAACAGAATTAACCGAAGGCATTGATTCCATAGCTCTTTTTGTTTGTAATGTTGGAAAATAACTACCAATGCAAACATGAGGCATTTTTTTTATTTTTTTTTGCAAAATTTTACAAACGTTTTCACACCAATTAACCCCATCCTTCGCAATAATGGAAAAACCAATAATAAAGGGATTAAATTTTGCCACCTTTAAAGCAACATCTTCTGGGCTACTATTTTCAAGACGAGCATCAATAACCATTAATTCAAACCCAGCTTGTCGTAAATACGCAGCTAAATAACCCAAACCTAAATTTTCCCTAGAAAAAGTTCCCTGGACATAATTTCCGCGGTTATTAGCACTAATTAAAATTATTTTTTTATTCATTTGTTTATTTTAAAAAAAACTGGATAACAACTACTGCTATCCAGTTAATAAATCCATTGACTAGCTTCAATGCCTAGAAGTAGTTTAGCTTCCCTAATAAAAGTTTCTTGATTGGTTGTTGAATGAATAACGTTTTCTCTTAAAGAAGTGGCAAATTTACCTCTAATTGTAAGATTTGAGTTAAGGGAACTGCCATGTCCCCCCACAATTGATTGCAATCTTGTGATAGCATCATCCCCTTCAACAATAAATACTTCTACTTCGGCAGAAATCATATACTTTAATAGGCTAGGAAAAAAATCCATTAATACCCAATCTTTATATAATTCTTCTACCTTTTTTGAATCAAGTTTAATTCTTTTTTTAAATACAATTTTTAAATTAGAGGCTATGATCATGTCATACACCTCAGTTTCCAGCTTGCGTTTTAAACAATCTGGTTTTAGAATACCAATTCCGTAAGACATTTCTATACCTCCTATTTTTAATGATACTTTTGTTTTTATTAACTTTAAATTACCAAAAAAATAAATATTTGTCAATTTATTACTTGAAGTTATAAAACTATCTTCCCGCTTCCCTTTCCATGTCCGGCAACCATTTCTGATATTGCTCAAGGTCCCAGATTAGATTTTTTGCGGGCAAAATTTCTTCGGCGGAAAAATTATGAGCTGCTCGATAAGAAATGGAATAAAATTCTGGAGTAAAACCATTAATAAAACAATCAGAAACCAGATGGACAAAAGCAGCAATTGTGAAAACCAAAATTGATAAAGATATTTTTTTATAGCGACGCAAAAGAAAAGCGAGCAGCAAAAAAACAGGGACATATTCCCAGGCATGAAAAATTAAAATATTTTTTCCGCTCCACAAAAATTCCCAACCATGTAAAAAACCAAACAAAGAAAAACGACCGAAGACAAGAAGGTATTCGATGGCGTGATCGACATCGATCAAAAAACCACCCAAAATAGCGGCAATCAAAAAAAACCAAAGAAATTTTTTATTTCTTCCGGTAAAGTGCCAAAAAACTAAAGCAACTAAAATTGCCAAGACAAAATGAAGAGAAAGATGAAGAGATAAAGGCATAAAATTATTAATCAATTACGGTACTGGTGGCGATCGGCGGCACAACTTGAATATTTTCTGGATTAACTTCTTTTCGGTCGCCAAAATACCAGGTCAAAATTTCTTTGGCGATCGGCGTGGCCACCGAACTTCCCTCACGACCTTCTTCCACCAAAACAGCAATCGCAATTTGTGGATCTTCAAAAGGGGCAAAACCGGCAAACCAGGCATGAGGATATTTTTTGGAACTCCATTGAGCGGTACCAGTTTTCCCGGCAACTGCGACTGGAACCGATTGTAAACTGCGAGCACTACCAGCAGTAACCGTTTCCCTCATTCCTTCGCGAACAATTTTTAAATTATTAGCATCAACTAGATTGTTGCGAATGATTTTTGCCGGCAGATCATAAACTAATTGATTTTTATCATCCAAAATAGATTTTACCAAACGAGGTTGATAAAGTGTTCCACCGTTGGCTACTGCGGCTGTGTAATTTGCCACTTGCAATGGTGTTACTGTCAAATCTCCCTGACCAATAGCCAAATGATAAGTATCACCAATATACCAACTTTCTTGTTTGACCTCTTTTTTCCAAGCGGCACTTGGCACAAAACCAGAACGTTCACCGGTTAAATCAATGCCAGTTTTTTCATTAAGACCAAAGAGCTTTAAATATTTTGCCAAACGATCAACACCGAGGCCAACAAAATCGTTATAGCCACCGCCGACATAATAGAAGAAAGTATTAACCGAGTTGGCAATTGCTGAACGAACATCAACCGTGCCATGTCCACCTGGTTTCCAATCGGGAAAATTCCAAACACCAATACGCAAGCCGCCATTAGAAAGAACCGTGGTGGTTTCGGAAATTATTTTTTCTTGCAAGGCAGCAGCCGCAACCACAATTTTTACTGTTGAACCAGAAGGATATTCGCCAGAAATTGAACGATTAAATAAAGGTTTTTTTGGATCTTCTAGAAAATTCTTATACTCATCGCTCTTAATTCCTCGCGCAAAAAGATTGTTGTCGTAAGCCGGCAAAGAAACCATTGCCAAAACTTCGCCATTTCGCGGATCAAGCGCAACCACTGAGCCGGAACTCAAACCTAATTTTTCTAGATAGCGTTTTAGAACTATTTCGCTCTGTCTTTGCAGGCCCTTATCTAAAGCTAATTTTAAATTTGAGCCATCAACCGAAGCGGTTTCACTCACCACCTTAATAACTCGCCCTAGAGCATCAACTTCTGAATCTTTTTTGCCAGGAATTCCTTTTAGTTCATCTTCCCAAACATATTCCAAACCAGACTTACCAATATAATCAATTAAAGTATATTTGTTTGGCTGAGCGGCCAATTCTTTTTCACTAATTTTTCCGGTGTAACCCAGAAGATGGGACAAGGAAGAAGTATTATCTTCTGCGGAAATTTCATAAGCGCGCTGGATTTTGTTAGAAAGGAAAATACCTGGCTCACCATTGCATTCCAAATACAAACGCATCGCGACTTCATAAGGAATATTGTCGGCAATAAAAAATGGTTCGTAAATTTTGTATGAGTTGCTTTTAATCGTCGCCAATTTTTCTTTTACTTGAAAAAACAAAGGACTGTCTTGAACCAAATCCAGAGAGCTGTCAGCACTTTCTTGTTTTGTTGAGTTGGTTACCCCCTCCAAAACATTAATCGTTTTGCGCAACAAAGCATCCCTGGCCTCTTCATCTTTTGGTAAGTTGTAAGGAATCGTATAAAGAACAAAGTTGGCAGAATTGTGGACTAAAGGGGTTAAATTACGATCATAAATAATTCCTCTTTTTGGTTCAATAATTTCGGAACGTAAACGATTACCTTCTGATAAACCATAATAATAATCTCCCTTAATCAATTGCAGATAAATTGCTCGACCAATAATAATACCGAGAAAAACAACCAAAACCAGACGAACCCAAAAAAGACGATTCAAATCAAAAGTCAAACCAACCGATTCGGCACGTTTGGTGTTGTCGGCAATGAATGAATGTTCAGTCCAATCGCTGTGGTGGAAAGAATCTTTTAGGACACCAAAACGACCCTCTTTAACAACAAAAGGGTTGTTCGGACGATTATCTTTCTCAGTAAGAGATTTATTGGAAAATATCCATTTTCTCTTCATAATACTTGAATTATAGCAGGTAAATGATAGGCAAACAAATTGAAAAAAATGAGCAAAAAAAGTTTTACCCCGTGCTGAAAAAAAATTTATCATTTATTTATCTGGCCTGTGATAAAATATAAATATAATTTTTTACTTTAATTAAATAATTTATGAAAATTTTAATTGTTGAAGATGAACCATCTTTAAATCTTTTGCTTTCCCAAGCCTTGAGAAGCGAAAATCACACTGTCGATTCGGCACGTGACGGCGAAGAAGGATCCTTTTTAGCGCGAACCAATAATTACGATTTAGTAATTATGGATTACATGCTGCCAAAAATTAATGGCTTAGAAGTAATTAAAGAAATTCGTGCTGAAAAAATTAGTACGCCAATCATTATGTTAACTGTTCGTTCTGAAATCGATGATAAGGTCATTGTCTTGGAGGCTGGCGCTGATGATTATCTCACCAAACCATTTTCCATGGCTGAATTATCCGCCAGGATTAAAGTCTTAACCAAAAGACCAAGAATTAATAGTAAAGAAACTTATTCTTGCGGACAAATTGTCCTTGATCCAGAAAATTTTTCCGCCACTAATCGAAACAGACCAATTAATTTAACCAGTAAAGAATATGCTCTCTTGGAATTTATGGTCAAACACCAAGGAAAAGTTTTATCAAGAACAAAATTACTGGAAGGAGTTTGGGATATTAATGGTGATCCATTTTCCAACACTATTGAAATGCATATTTTGAAATTAAGAAAAAAATTAAATGATAAAAAACAAAAAATAATTAGCACTTTGCCTGGTCGAGGATATCGATTGGAAATTCCCAAATGTCGTTTCCTCAACTCCGTAAGTCAACAAAAAAAATGAAAAACAAAAAAGCAAAAAAATTAAAAAAAGTCAACAACAAAAAAAGACTAATTGCCGCCGGCAGTATTGCTGCATCAATTGTTTCTGTTTTTAATCCTGGGAAACCTTGGTTATAAAAAATAAAAATATGAAAAGAATTTTTCGGTTAAGCGCTAAATTAATTTACCGAAATTTATTAAAACCAAAAAGTATTTTGGAAGATAAAAAAAGAAAAGAATTTATCTTAAATATTTTATTAATTTCTTCGGAAGTATTAATGCTTGCTTTTTTGATTTTATCTTTTGTTAGAGAATTGATTGATGTTGTTTCCGGAGAAGATCGAGGTTTTGAACCAATTATCTTTATAATTATGAGCAGCGCTTTTGTTGCTGCCCATTTATTATCAAGAAAAGGAAAATTAAAAAGTGCTTCTTTAATTTTTCTAAGTATATTTTTTATTCCCAATTTGTATCTTTCGTATCATTGGGGGATAGATTTGCCACAAAGCCTCCTTCTCTACGCACTCACTATTTTAATGTCCGGAATTTTGATTAGTACTAAATTTTCTTTGATTATTACTGTATCTATCGGAGCTTATCTCTGCACACTGGGATATTTACAGGGGCACAAAATTATCACTCCAAATACTTATTGGACAGCGGAAATGGTAACAATTTATGACGCCATCCCAATTGTTATCACTCTTTTAATAATGGCTACTATTTCCTGGCTTTCTAATCGAGAAATAGAAAATTCTTTATTCCGCGCTTTAGAATCAGAAAAAAATTTAAAAATCGAAAGAGATAATTTGGAAAACGCCGTCGAAAAAAGAACTCAAGAATTGCAAAAAATGCAGTTGGATAAAATTGGGCAACTTTATCGTCTGGCAGAATTTGGTAGAATTTCTTCGGGCATTTTCCATGATTTAATCAACCCATTGACCGCTGTTTCTCTTAATCTGGAACAAATTACCAAAACAGAAAAACATTCAAAAACTTCCGAACAGATAGAGCAGGCCGTAGCGGCAGCCAGAAGGATGGAAACTTTAATTTCTAGCATTAAAAAACAACTAAAACAAGAAGAGTGCCAGAAGCAATTTTCCCCAAGCCAGGAAATAAAAAGCATGTTGGAATTTTCCAAACATCGAGCTGCGCAAAATAATATAAAAATTAAATTTCGCTATCAAGAAGAAATTGAAATATTTGGCGATCCTCTAAAATTTAGCCAAATAATTTTTAATTTAGTGGCTAATTCTCTAGACGCCTTGGAAGATTATCAAGAAGAAGAAGAAAAACAAATAAATATCAAATTGGGGTTAAGAAACAATGGGGATATCTTTTTAATTGTTAAAGATAATGGCCCAGGAATTAAAAACGAAATCATCGAAAAAATATTTGATTCATTTTTTAGTACCAAAAACGGCAAAGGTTTGGGCTTGGGACTGTCATCAATCAAACATTTGGTAGAAAAAAGTTTCCGGGGTACGATTTCCGTAAAAAATCTAACAGAAAAAGGCTGTGCTTTTACCGTCCTTTTACCGAAAAATAATTACTAATTTATGAAAGATTATTTTCAAAAAATAATTCAAGCAAATTTTTCCCGCATTTCAAAAAGTCCGGAAGGACGTGCTTCGGTGGAAATTATTAATACCCTGGAAAAATTCTGGAAAGACAAAAAATCTTTTACCCCTCTTTCTCCTCGCGAAAAACGTGAGTGGCGAAGAGCAAATTTGAATCTTTGGGCTTCTTATACTATTTACGACCACATCATGGATGGTGGCACTAGCCTGGAAGAATTGCCGGCCGCCAATTTACTACTTTTCAAAAGCGCCAAAATTCTTGGTGAAAAAAGCAAAATAGCGGAAGATATTTTTTTATTAATGGAACAGGCAAACCAAGAAGAATTCCAGCGAGTGCGGGAAATAAAAAAAGACCAAAAATACTGGTCAAATTTGGATGAAAATTTAATTTTAAAAAACGGTCACCAAAAATCTTTGGGCTTATACCTTTCTGTTTTTGTTTTCTTGGAAAAACGAAACGTTGGCTTGAACGAACAAAACAAATTTAGAAAATTTTTTATCGCCTTTCTCAACTGCCGCCAATTGGCCGATGATTTATATGATTGGCGCGATGATTTGAAAAATAATATTCCAACCGCCATTACTGTGAGCTTGATGAAAAAATTCAAAAACAAGAAAGGCAATCTCGCCAAATTAGAAATTGAAGTTTTCCAAAATCTTTATCCATATTTTCATAACTATCTGGAAAAAAATTTGGAATCAGCAATTCGCCAAGCAAAAAAAATTACCGTTTTGGAAAAAAATAATTTTCTCGTTTCTTGGGCGGAGCAATTCCGGAAAGAAGAATTAAAACACTGGCAAGATTACCAAAAAATACTCGCCGAAACAAAAAATCCCGCTTAATAGCGGGATTTTTTATAACTATTTTTTTACATTTTTTCCAAAGTTTCAATACCAAGAATATTCAGTGAATGTCCGAGAACCAAGTTGAAAGCTTCCACCAACTTCAAACGAAGATTGGTGTTTTCGTTATTTGCCACCTGACAAGAATGATAAAATTCATTAAAATTTTGTGCCAATTCAAAAGCATAATGAGCAACCAGTGAAGGATTGTGACTTTCGCCGGCATAAGTCAAAACTTCTGGGAAAGCGGCAATTTTTTGCGTTAAAGCAAATTCGGCATCTGCCAAAACCGCCGTGTCGTGATAGTCGCCTTCCACTTCTGAAACTTTGGCTAAAATGGAATTGGCACGCGCAAAAGAATAAAGAAGATATGGGCCAGTGTCGCCATCAAAACTCAAAGATTCTTTCGGATCAAAAATCATGTCCTTAAAAATATTGGCTTTCAATAATTTGTATTTGATAGCCGC
>CAZCFX010000016.1:0-11240 GCA_964498085.1 uncultured Gammaproteobacteria bacterium | reverse complement strand
TACGTTGACATCGTAGAGGTCTGCAGTTCGAGTCTGCACGGGCCCACCATTTTTTTTCATTTCTATGAACAAACTCTTCTCTTCAAAAAAAAATAATCAAGCAGAAAATTCTTTCAATCAAGAAGAATCTGTTTGGCCAAGGATTATTGCTGCCGAAGGACAATTGGCAGTTGATATTTATCAACAAGAAGACAAGTTAATTATCAAATCAACCATTGCCGGCGCACGTGCTGAAGATTTAAATATTAATTTAAATCATGATTTATTAACGATTAAAGGAACCCGTGAATTAAAAGATAATATTCGTGAAGAATACTATCTCTGTCGCGAATGTTATTGGGGGCCTTTTTCTCGTTCTATTATTTTGCCAGTAGAAGTTGACCCACAAAAAATTGAAGCCTCTTTGGAAGAAGGGGTTTTAACCATTATTTTAAAAATTTTAAAAAACCCTTCAATTACCATCCAGGGGAAATAATATGTTTCTCGTTAGAATAAAAGATTTCGAAAAAGATCAAGCCATTTTACAAGACCATGATGGCCGTCTTTATATTTGGCCAAAAAAACTTTTAGCAGAAAATGCCCAAATTGGTGAAACTTTAGAAATCGAAATAAAATCAGCGGACGCCAAAAAGGTGAATACTATTGAAAAACCTAATCAAGCTAAAGAAATTCTAAATGAAATTTTAAAAATTCAAGACAAATGAAAAAAATTAGTCCTCGCCTTAAAATCTGGCTCTATCTCTCAATCCCAATAGTTTTGCTTTTGATATTTTTTTCAATGCTCGCTCACTTGGCTTGGGCAAAAAAATATGAATCCCGAATTTATCCTGGAATAAGTATCGGCAATATTTCTCTGGGCGGCTTAACCGAAGACGAAGCGCGACAAAAAATCGATGCTCAAGCAGAAATTCTGGAAAAAGATGGTTTAAATTTTGAACTTAATGGAAAAAAAATTAACATCCCAAAAGAAGCCATCGCTGATTCTATTGATTTTACTCAAGAATCCTTTTCCATTAACCGCAATCTCACCCTAAAAAATGCTTTTGACCAAGGAAGAGATAACGATTGGTTAACCAGTTTTTCACGCTGGATTTTTGGCGATTGGAAAACTCTAAAATTAGAAGCGGTTTACAATATTTCTCCAGAAGTAATTACTACTGTTTTAAAAAATAATTATTCCGACCAAGAAATTTCTAGCGAAAACGCCTCCTTGAAATTAAACAATAAAGAAGAAATTGAAGTTGTGCCAGAAAAAGATGGCCTAGGTCTTAATTATGAAGATGCAATTGAAAAAAGTAATCACCTCCTAGCTAATCTTGGAAACGAGACAATATATTTAAAAACAGAAGTTTTAAATCCAGAAACTACCACCGAAGATTTAAATGAATTACTCTCTGAAGCAGAAGAAATTATCCAGCTCGCACCAATTAAAATAAAAGCTAAAGATTATTATTCCACAGTTAACAAAACTCTAATAATCTCTTGGATAAAAACTAATCAGGAAGGAAAAATTGATTTTGATCGCGAAAAAATAAAAGCTTTTATTCTAAAAGATTTATCTTCTCGTTTCGACCAAGAAGCAGAAGAGCCACGTTTTAAAATAGTTTCTGGAAGAATGTCTTTCTGGCAAGCTGGTGTTGAGGGAAGAAAAATTAATCTTGAGAAATCGGCCGAAAAAATTGTTCAAGAAATTTTAAATGATCACAAAAAAGAAATCGATTTGGAATTAGAAATAATCCCAGTTGTGTCCATGGAAGAAGGCGACGTTGTTATTAAGGAACTGTTGGGAACTGGTCATTCAAACTTTGCCGGTTCTTCATCCAGTCGCAAAAAAAATATTGCCGTTGGCGCAAATGCTGTTCAAGGTCTTTTAATTAAACCGGGGGAAGAATTTTCTTTGGTTAAACAGCTTGGTGATGTGAGCGAAGAAAGCGGCTACTACCCAGAGTTAGTAATCAAAGGAAATAAAACCGTTCGAGAATTTGGTGGCGGTTTATGCCAAGTAGCCACCACTCTTTTTCGTTCAGCTTTAGCAACTGGCCTGCCAATTACCGCCAGACAAAACCACTCTTATCGTGTTTCATATTATGAACCAGCTGGCACCGATGCCGCCGTTTATATTCCAAACCCTGACGTTCGTTTTGTTAATGATACTAAAAATTATATTTTAATTCAGTCTAGAATTTCTGGAAATAATATCTATTTTGATTTTTGGGGTGTGAAAGATGGACGTGTTGCTTCTAGTACCGAACCAACTATCTATAATATAGTTAAACCAGCCCCAAAGAAAACTATTGTTTCCCAAGATCTAAAACCAGGAGAAACCAAATGCACAGAAAGTGCACACAACGGAGCTGACGCTTATTTCGACTACACAGTTACTTACGCAGACGGAAAGGTTGTCACTAAGCGATTTAAATCGCATTATGTTCCTTGGCAAGCAGTTTGCTTGGTTGGACCAACTCCTACTACCACCAAGCCAGTGGCAACAAGCACCCCGCCAGTTACCACCCCTTCAACAACGACAGCAACTTCAACTATCAGTAACTAAAATAAAAAACTATCCCTCAGGGATAGTTTTTTGAAACAAAAAAAGACCAACTTAGACGGGTAGGCAAGAAAATCTCTTCTAGGAATTCCAGAGCTCGCAGCAATTGATAATTTGTTTATCAATTACTGTAAGCCCAAAAAACCCTAGCAAGAAAATCCCCATGCTTGTCGTGCCTGACCCGTCAAAATTGGCCTTTCGTGTTTTTTAATAACTAATAAATATATCACAGGAACTATTCTTTGTCAAGAGTAGTCTGTGGATAAGTTTTCCCCAAAAATTTTAAGCTAATATTACCATTATTATCCGTCCGAAAATACTTTATCCCCAGCTTCCGGAAACGCGCCAAAGTACTTTCTGAGGGATGTTGAAAACTATTTTCCGCACCAACAGAGATAATAATTAAGGAAGGATTAATTTTTTTTATAAAATCTTCACCATTAGAAGTTTTTGATCCGTGATGACTAGCCTTAAAAACCGTTGCCGATAATTCATCTCCATTTGAAAGCAGTTCACCCTCTCTCGCTAGCTCGCCATCACCGGCCAAAAAAATTTTGGCACCAAAACAATCGAGCCTTAAAGCAATGGAACGATTATTAATATTTTTTGCCAACGGATTTTCGGGTGGATAGAGATTCAAAACACAATTTGGGGCAAAGATTATTTTTTGATTATTATTTAATTCGATTAATTCAATCCCCTCACTTTTTGCTGACTCAAAAAATTCTTGGCATAAATTATTTTTACAAGCAGATGCGGAATGAATAATTTCACCAACCTCATATCTCTTAACCACTTCCATTAAACCAAAAAGATGGTCATCGTGCTCATGGCTTAAAATTAATAAATCCACGTCGCGATCAAAAAAATTCAAATACTTTCCTAACCCAGATAAAATTTTATTATCCGGCCCGCCATCAATTAAAATTTTTCTACCATCCGGAAGAATAATTAGACTAGCATCACCTTGTCCGACATCAAAAAATACTACCTGCAAAAAATTATTCGAAGAAGTCGCCGGCAAAAAGAATAAAGCGGATAAAGAAATAATGATTAAAATAAAATAAGCTTTGTATTTCATTGGCTAATTGTCCCATAATTGCCATAAATAAAGCATAATTAATCACTAAACAAAAATCATCCGGTTACCCGGATGATTTTTTATAGTTTTCAAAACAATAAAGTTTTAAAATAAAGACTATTTTTTCTTTTTAGCGACCACCTTTTTTGCAACTTTTTTCACGGTAGCTTTTTTCACAACCTTTTTAGGGGCTGCTTTTTTTACAGCTTTTTTCACAACCTTCTTAGGTGCTACTTTTTTAACTGCTTTTTTAACAACTTTTTTTACAGCTTTTTTCACAACCTTCTTAGGTGCTACTTTTTTAACTGCTTTTTTAACAACCTTTTTAGGGGCTGCTTTCTTTTTAGCCATCATATTTTTTCACCTCCTTTCATAAAAAAATAATTTTCGAAAAAAATTGTTCAGATTTTTTTCTCTCTTACTAATATTATAGCATCAGCAAAAAACAGATACAATATTTTTTGCAATTTTTTTGTCTTAGCACTCCCAACAAACAAAATAAAAAATATTTCTAGAAAATATTTTTTTATTGTTTGATTATCACCCTTGTTTTATTGGTTATATTTAGTTTTAAAAAAATTAAAAAAAATAAAAAATAAAAAATAAAAATAATTTTTCGGTGAAAAAAAATATTTTTTGACATTTTTTTTCTTAAAAAAATAAAATTGAAAATTTTCGGATTTTTTTTTCAATTTTTTTCCACAAAAAGAAAAACGGCCTCAGCCGTTTTTTCTAAAATTTGTTTTTTCTTTTTAGAGTATCCTGTCGGTAAAATATTTTTCTAAATCATCAATCGCTACTCTTTCTTGAGTTGCTTTGTCTCTTTCCCTGACTGTTACCATTTTGTCTTCCAAGGAATCAAAATCAAAAGTGACACAATAAGGAGTACCAATTTCATCTTGACGACGATATCTTTTGCCAATGTTACCATTATCATCAAATTCGCAACGGAACTTTGTTCGTAGATTGTAATAAATCTCTTCAGCCTTAGCAACTAGCTCCGGTTTATTTTTTAATAAAGGGAAAATAGCGATTTTGATTGGCGCCAATTTTGGCGGCAAGGACAAAACTACTCTTTCTTCACCATTAATTTCTTCTTCGTGATAAGCCTCGCAAAGAGCAGCCAAAAAGGTTCGTCCAACACCAGCGGAGGTTTCAATAACATTTGGAATAAATTTTTCTCCACTAGCTGTGTCTAGGTATTCGAAATTTTGACCGGAAGCTTTGCCGTGTTGAGTAAGGTCATAGTTGCCACGAGAATGAATACCTTCCAATTCTTTGAAACCAAAAGGAAAATTATATTCAATATCGTAAGCCTCCTTGGCATAAAAAACCAAATTCTCGTGTTGATGCCATTTTAAATTTTCCGGTTTGAAGCCTAAAGAAAGATAGAATTGCCAACGAACTTCTTTCCAATAATCATAATGCTCTTGTGCTCGATTTGGATTGATAAAATATTGCATTTCCATCTGTTCAAATTCACGGGTGCGAAAAATAAACTGACGAGCGGTAATTTCATTACGAAAAGCTTTGCCAATCTGAGCAATTCCAAAAGGAACACGAACGCGAGCGGAATCTAAGACGTTTTTATAATTGACATAAATTCCTTGGCAAGTTTCTCCGCGCAAATAAACTGGCTCCTTGGTCCAATCACCAGTAAAGCTACCAAGATTAGATTGAACTAAAAGATTAAAGCTTTTTCCGGGGGTAAAATCCTGAGCACCGCAAGTTGGACATTTTATTTTGTCACGATTAGCATCAAAAATCTGATTAATTTCTTCATCACTCATTTTTTCGTCAGCAAAAACTCCCATCTCTTCTAGTAAAGAATCGAGACGAAGACGAGCATGACATTTTCGACATTCGGTTAGTGGATCAGAAAATCCTTTGACATGGCCGCTGGCCTCCCAAATTTTTGGACTCATAAAAATTGCTGAATCCAAACCAACTACATCATCACGAAGTTGAGTCATTGTCTTCCACCACTCTTTTTTAATATTATTAGCCAATTCAACTCCATATGGACCAAAGTCATAAACCGCCGCAAAGCCGCCATAAATTTCCGAGGACGGAAAAATAAAGCCTCGACGCTTAGCTAATGAAATAATTTTTTCCATCAAATCATTCTTTTCCTTTTTCATATATATTAACTAATAATAAACTCTTGGTGCTTGTTGATTAAATATGTTATAATATTAACAAACTTAAGCCTTTTTTTCAATTTAATCAAGCTAAATTTTTTAGCTTCAACAAATTTATGTTTTCCTATCGTTCAATTCTTAAAAAAGCTTTGAAAACCTCTTGGCGCTACAAATACCTCTGGTTTTTTGGCTTATTCGCAACCTTAATTAACCCAGGTGGCGAATATCAAATCCTAAACAAAACTATTAAAGATGGTTTGTATGGTCATTTTTCCGAAACATTAACCATACTTTCTTCTACTGGTATCTTTAGTTTAAAGGCCATGTCCAACATCCTTGGTTTAATGAAAGCTAACCCAATCTCGGCTTTAATGTCCGTGATTGCAATCATTCTTTTATTGTTTATCATTGGCTTTTTAATTTGGTTAGCAATCTCTTCTCAGGGAGCAATCGTTTCCAAAGTACAAAAAATTGAAGAAGGAAAAAAGGAAGAAAAATCAGATTTTCGTGCCGACATTCAAAAAGGTTCTCATTCTTTCTGGCCAATCCTTGGCTTTAATGCTTTTTTGAAAATTGCGATTGATATTGCCTTTTTACTAGTTAGTTTGCCAGTTTTATTGATGATTACCAACACAATTGCTTTCTCTATCATCTATATTATTCTCTTTATCATTTTTATTCCGATCGCCATCTCCCTCTCTATGGTCGCCAAATACGCCATTGGCTTCTCCGTATTAAAGAAAACAAAATTTATTGAATCAATCAAAAAAGCTTGGACTTTATTCAATAAAAATTGGATCATTAGCTTGGAAATGGCTATTGCCTTATTTTCAATCAATATTCTCGCCTCTTTTGCGGTTCTCTTTATTATTTTAATTTTCCCAATGCCACTTTTCTTTGTTTGTTTAGCGATGGGAAAAATAACTATTGCTTGGATTGTAGTTTTATTAATGGTTGTTTTCATGATTCTTTCCGGCTCATTCCTAACTGCATTCCAGATTAGTGCCTGGACTGACCTCTTCTTAAAAATAAGCAAAGGTTTGGGTGCTAGCAAGATTGAAAGAATTTTTAAAAAGAAAAATAGAAAATAAATGAGTTTTGATTCCATTGAGAGCTTGATTTCTGGCCAAAATAATAACGATGAAACTCCGCAGGGAAAATTCGCCCAGAAACAACAAGAAATAAAAATTAAAGAAATCGAAAAAAGCACCGAAGCAGCAGCTAACGATCTTGGTTTGCCATACATTAATCTTTTTGGTTTTCCAATTAGCCCAGAAGCGGTTGTTTTGATTGACGAAAAAGAAGCTCGCAAGCTAAAAACAATTTGTTTCTTTTATGATGGAGAACATATCCGAATTGGTGCCATGCAAAATGGGAAAGACCAACAAGAACTAGCTGAACGTCTTAATAAGCTCTATTTTTGTGAAGTAAAAACATATTTAATCTCAGAAAATAGCTTCACTTCCGCTTTGGAAATATACAAATCAATTCCAAAAGTAAAAACTGTCCAAAGAGGAATTGATATTAGTGAAGAATCTTTGGAAAAATACAAATTAGAAATTAGCAGCTATAAATATCTTGGAGAAAAAATCAATCAAGTAAACATTAGCGACATTATCACTTTAATTCTCGCCACTGCCCTAAAAATTGATGCCAGCGATGTTCATATTGAAGCCGAAGAAAGAGAAGTTGCTGTTCGTCTCAGAATTGACGGCGTTTTACAAGACGCCGCCAGCATTGACCATCAGAAATGGAAAATGATTATTGCTCGTCTAAAGATATTAGCTAAAGTAAAAATTAACATTGAAGACAAACCTCAAGACGGACGTTTTACTATTACAATTGCCAAAGGAAAAATTGATGTTCGCTGTTCCTTCTTGCCAACCGCCTTTGGCGAAAGTGTGGTTTTGCGTTTATTAAAACCTTCTTCTGCCGGCTTGGCTTTTTCTGAATTAGGTTTATTATCACAAGTAAGCACCGCTTTGGAAAGAGAAATTTCCAAACCAAATGGTTTAATCTTAACCACTGGGCCAACGGGAGCTGGTAAAACCACTACCTTATATACAATTTTAAATCGCCTCAACAAACCAGGAGTAAAAATAATTACCTTGGAGGATCCAATTGAATATCAGTTGGAAGGAATTAATCAAAGTCAAATTGATACTTCCCGAAATTATGGTTTTGCCGAAGGTTTGCGCTCTCTTTTGCGCCAAGATCCAAACGTCGTGATGATTGGTGAAATCCGTGATCAGGAAACTGCCGAAATTGCGATTCAGGCTAGTTTAACTGGCCACTTAGTCGTGTCCACTTTGCACACCAATGATGCTTCGGGGGTTATTCCTCGCTTGATTGATATGGGTGTTAAGCCTTACTTTTTGGTTCCTTCCATTAATGCTGTGATCGGCCAACGCTTGGTGAGAAAACTTTGCCCAGAGTGCAAAGTCGAACATATTCTTGAAACAGAAGAAATGGAACAGGTTAAAAAAATTCTGGCAGTCATCTCGCCAAAATCAGGAATAAATATTCCAGCTGAATTGCCAAAAATGTTTAAGGCCGGCGCAGGTTGTGAACATTGTGGCCAAATTGGTTACAAAGGACGAGTTGGTATCTATGAATTATTCACCATGGATGACAAAATCAAAGAATTAACTGTCGGTAATGCTCCTTCTTTCAAAATCCTGCAACAAGCTATTGAAAATGGCATGATTACCATGCTTCAAGACGGTGTCTTGAAAGTCATGGACGGACAGACATCACTGGAAGAAGTTTATCGAGTAATTGGCAATTTTGATTATATCAACGAACTATACGATATTGTTATTTCGCAAACCATTGGCCGAGGAATAAAGATTAGTGAAGAAGAAATGCTTCAAGCCACAAAATTTGGCCAAAATATTAAAGGAGTAAAAGAATCTATTTCCGAATTACCAAGTCAAAAAATTCTTTCTTTTGTGATGGCCATGGCAGTTGTCGGTAACGCTGGCGATATTCATATTGAGCCAGAAGAAAAAGAAGTAAAAATTCGTTTACGCATTGATGGGGTAATGACTGATTTGCTCAATATTCCAAAATCTTCCTACATTCCTTTATTGTCCGAAGTAAAAATATTGGCAGGTTTTTCAACTAATGAAAAAAGAGCCACTATGGATGGCCGCTTTACTGTCTATCTACCAAACAAAAGAAAAGCAGATTGTCGACTTTCTATTATTTCTGGTGGCTATGGAGAAACTATTGTTATTCGTTTATTGAGTAATTCTGCCGCTTCTTTGGCAATGGAAAGTTTGGGTATCACAAATTATTCTCTTAGCGCTTTCAAGAAGGCTCTCAAAAAGACCAAGGGAATTATTATCACTACTGGGCCAACTGGTAGTGGAAAAACTACCACCCTTTATTCTGCCCTCAATACTCTTAATCAACCGGATGTTAAAATAATTACCGTTGAAGATCCAATCGAATATCAATTACCAGGAATTATTCAGACTCAAATTGATACTACTGGTGGCTACACTTTTGCCGCAGCAATGAGATCACTTTTGCGCCAGAATCCAAACATCATGATGATTGGTGAAATTCGTGACCATGAAACAGCCGAGATTGCGATTGAGGCCTCCATGACCGGACACTTGGTTTTATCAACTATTCATGCTAATAGCGCCGCCGGAGCAATTTCTCGTTTTTCCGGCCTTGAAATTGATCGTTCATCTTTGGCAAATTCGATTGAATTTTCAATTGGTCAAAGATTGGTGAGAAAGCTTTGTCCACATTGCAAAAAAATCCAAACCCCAAATGAGGAATTATTGAATGAAGCCAAAAAAGCATTGGCTAATATCAAAAATCCGGAAGTTAAAATTCCAACTGAATTAACTTTTTATGAAGGAACTGGTTGTCCAGAATGCGGCGGCTTGGGATATAAGGGAAGAGTTGGTTTATATGAAACAATTGAAGTTACTCCAGAAATTCAAAAATTAATTCAAAATCCAAATACTACTGATTACGAAATAGAACAAATCGCAATCGCTAATGGCACCGTAACCATGCTTCAAGATGGCGTCCTCAAAGCTTTGGCTGGGGAAACTTCTCTTCAAGAAGTATTTAGAGTAATTTAAATTTTATGATTAATAAAGATTTTGTCAGTCAACTAAAAGAAGACTATCGCGTCAAAGAAGGTGAAAGAAGACAAATAATTTCTCTTTCCAATAATATTTTATTTCATTCCAAAAAAGCAATTTTTGCTCTTCATCGTCACGACCTAAAAACCGCCGAAGAAAAATTGGCAGAAATGGAAAATGAATTAATTAATTTGGAAAAAACTTTTAGTATCAAAAGAATTGAAGAAGAAGGGGCTTACCGAGCCGCAATTGAAGAATATACGGAAGCAAAATTATTGTATTTTGCCATCAAGGGTGAAGAAATTGATAAAATAAAAAAATTAAATCTTAGTACTGATGCTTATTTGGGCGGTATTTGTGATCTACTCGGAGAATTAGTAAGAGTAGCAACGAACGAAGCAGCGGCCGGAAACTTTAATCGCGTGGCGGAGATTAAAGAACTTGCCGAAAATATCATGGATCAATTGATTGATTTTGATATGACCGGATATTTGCGAACAAAATACGATCAGGCACGCGGACATTTGCGCAAACTAGAACAAATGGCTTACGAAATAAAATTAAGAGTTGGTGAATGATAATTGCAATATTCTCTGATTGTCATGATGATGGATACAATTTAAAACAATTCCTGAACTATTGCCATCAGAAAAAAATTAATAACCTTCTCTTTTGCGGCGATTTAACTAATGAAGAGACTCTTGAATATTTGACCACTAATTTCGGTGGTCAAATTTTTATGGTCGGCGGTAATGCCGATCTTTTTGATGAACGAGAAACAAAAAAATATCAAAATATAATTTACGAAGAAAAAATATTGCACGCAAAAATAGGATCCTTAAAAATTATTGCCGTCCACAAACCAAAAGAGCTAGAAGAAATTTTAACAACCACTAATGAAAATTTTGATTTCGCTTTTTGTGGACATACTCATCGTCCTGATTTGAAAAAATATCAACAAACAATTATCGCTAATCCGGGAACTTTAAACGGTCCAGTTTCTCAAGCCAGTTTCGCAGTACTAGATACGGAAACAAAAAAAATAGAATTAAAAATTCTTTCTCTAATTTAAATATTCAAAAAAACTATTGATTTCTCAATAGTTTTTTTATTTTATTTATCGGTTAAAGCTAAGTATTTCCCGGTATAGCTTTTTTTATTCTTTTTTAATTCTTCCGGAGTGCCAACACCAACTATTTCTCCACCCTGATCACCGCCTTCTGGACCCAAATCAATAATCCAATCAGCTGATTTAATTACATCCAAATTATGTTCAATAACCAAGACGGTATTGCCGGCATCAACTAATTGATTAACCACCACCAATAGACGATCAATATCGGCAAAATGCAAACCAGTAG
>CAZCFX010000015.1:0-11350 GCA_964498085.1 uncultured Gammaproteobacteria bacterium | reverse complement strand
AACCAGTCGGACCAACTACCAAAATCAAACCTTCTTTCTGATCCAAAATCTTTTTTACATTTTCCGATAAGCCAACTTCTTCCAAAGTTGGTTGATGGCTAGTAATTACACGAGCGACAATTCTTAAATGATCACAAGTAAAAGAAACATTAACACGAAAACGGACATCGTCGACATTAAAACCACAATCTAATTCACGTTTTTTTGTTAATTCTAATTTTTGTTCTTTACTCAAAAAAAGATCTAAGGCCAAATTCAAATCTTTATCACCCAAAACCGGAAAAGACATTCCAGAAAAACCTTCTACGTTAGCAACTGAATCATTAACATCAAAAAGTTCGCCATTCAAGCGCAACATTGGCTTTAAACCAAAAACCAAATGCAAATCTGAGGCTTGAGCAAAGGCGGCAATTTTGAATAAGGCACGAAAATCCATATTAATTTTGATTACCAATTTTTAACAACCAAACCTTTGGCGGCGGCGTCTATTTGTGCTTCTTGTTTTGAAGAACCAGTACCAGTGGAAACTTGTTCTTCATTTAAATATAAACCGACCGTAAAAATTTTGGCGTGATCTGGTCCTTCTTCACTAATCATTTCGTAATGAGGAGTAATGGCTAAAAATTCCTGAGCAGCTTCTTGAAATTTTGATTTCGGATCCAAATAAGTTTTATTCTTCAAAATATCTTTTAACTTGGTGACGATAAAATCCAAAATAAATTTTTTCGCTGGCTCTATTCCTTGATCAAGATACATCGCACCAATCAAGGCTTCAACGGCATTAGCTAAAATATAACCACGAGCTTTTTTGTTTTTGTCTTTTGCTTCACCGCGAGACAAATAAAGATAATCATCAAGATCAATTTCTTCAGCGACTACCCGCAACATTTTCGCATTAACCAAACTAGCTCGCCAGTTGGTTAAATCCCCTTCCGGAGTTTCTGGAAAATTTAAATATAAATATTCAGTAACGACAATTTCCAAAACCGCATCACCCAAAAACTCCAAACGCTCGTTGTGTCCACAGACAAAATCTGGATGTTCATTCAAATAAGATCGATGAACGAGAGCTTGTTTCAGTAATTCATTTTTCTGAAAAGAAAAATTAATCTTTTTTTGTAACTTTCCTAACTCGGTCATAGTTTTATGATTCTTTTTTTTCTTCTTTTTCTTCTTCACTTTCAATAAAGTCGGCCTTGCGTAGTTCTTCTGGCAAATCATTAAAAATTGAACCGAGAACACCATTTACAAATTTACTTGAAGAATCACTGCCAAAAGCTTTGGCAATTTCAATTGCTTCATTGATTGCTACTTTCGGTGGAATTTTTTCAGCATAAATTAATTCAAAAATTCCCAAACGCAAAATGTTGCGATCAACATAAGTGATCTGCTCCAAAGGCCATTCAGTGGCATATTTGCGAATATAATTATCAATCTCTTCTAGGTGTTCAAAAATACCGGTAATGGTGTATTTTACATAACCGCTATCATCAAAATCAGGAGCAAAATTTGCAAAATTATCTTGAATTATTTTGTCAATTTCTGAATTTTTATGATGATTAAAATCCCAAACAAACAAAGTTTGCATGGCAATTGTTCTGGAGAGATGTCTATTACTCATAAATTTTGTCTATCTTGAAAGCAACGGCCCATATCCTTAAAGAGCCGGGCCGTCGATTTCAAATTTTTATTTTTTGGTTTTTGCAACAGTTTTCTTTACTACTTCACGTCCTTTATAGGTACCGCAGAATTCGCAGGCAGTGTGGGGTAATTTTGCTTTGCCGCACTTTTCGCAAGTATTCAGAGCAACTGGTTTCAGAGCTAAATGGGCACGATTTTTACCAACGGCCGACTTAGTCCTTCTTTTTTTAGGATTAGCCATACAATTATGAAAATATATTAATTACTTATTTAGAATAAACGAAAACTCTTTTTTAGTCAACTTTCGTTAATTTAGCGCCCACAATCTCTTCAAATTCTTTTTTCTCCAAAGTCTCTTTTTCAAGCAAAACAGTGGTTACTTTTTCCAGGCTTTCTTGATTATCAGTAATAATCTTTTCTGCCTTTTTGCTGGCTAATTCAAGAATTTCTGCTACTTCTTCATCAATTTTTTCTGCTGTTTTTTCACTATAATCTCGACTTTCGTGAATTTGACTACCTAAAAAGACCATTTCTTCTTTGTCTCCAAAAGTTCTTGGACCCATTTTATCGCTCATACCATATTCAGTAATTAAGGCTCGAGCCAAATTGGTAGCTCGACGCAAATCAGAAGTGGCACCAGTAGTTACTTCACCAAAAATTTTCTTTTCCGTTAAGTGACCTCCTAATAAAACTGCCATTTCTTCAATAAATTCACTCTTGGAATGCATATGTCTGTCCTCCAAAGGAACTTTCAAAGTATAACCACCCGCATTACCACGAGCGATAATGGAAATTTTTTGTACTGGATCAACTTTTGGCGAAAAATGGGCAACGATTGCATGACCAGCTTCGTGATAAGCAGTAATCTTTTTTTCTTGCTCAGTAATTACGCGGCTTTTTCTTTCTGGGCCAATCATTACTTTTTCAATTGCTTCAAAAAGTTCTGCCATTTGAATTTCTTTTTTGTCTTGGCGAGCAGCTAAAATTGCTGCTTCATTTAAGATATTAGCTAAATCAGCACCAGAAAAACCAGCAGTTCTTTCGGCAACAAATTTCAAATCCACATCTTTGGCTAAAGGTTTTTTTCGAGCATGAACTTTTAAAATTTCTTCTCGATCTTTTAAATCTGGGTTATCAATTACGACGCGACGATCAAAACGACCAGGGCGAAGTAAGGCTGGATCCAAAACATCTGGACGGTTAGTTGCTGCAATTACAATCACATTTACTGTTGGTTCAAAACCATCCATTTCGACCAAAATTTGGTTTAAGGTTTGTTCTCTTTCATCATGTCCGCCACCAACACCGGTACCGCGTCTTCTTCCTACTGCATCAATTTCGTCAATAAAAATAATACAAGGGGAAGTTTTTTTGGCTTTTTCAAAAAGAGAACGAACACGAGAAGCTCCCACACCGACAAACATTTCCACGAATTCAGAACCAGACATATGGAAGAAAGGAACGCCTGCTTCACCAGCAACTGCTCTCGCCATTAAAGTTTTTCCCGTTCCTGGACCACCCAAAAGCAAAACGCCGCGCGGAATTTTTGCTCCCAAATCATGAAACTTTTTTGGGAACTTTAAAAATTCAACCACTTCTTTCAGTTCTTCTTTAGCTTCTTTGGCGCCAGCAACATCTTTAAAAGTTACTTTTTCTTTTTTGTCTAAATTAAATTCTTTAGCCTGACTTTGTCCAAAAGACATCGCCTTGGAATTTGCCCCGGACATCCCGCGCACCATAAAGAAAAACAAAACTCCAATCAGCAACACTGGTAATAAGAAAGGCAAAAGAGAAGTGACCAGTAAATCAAAGGTTGATTCTTCTTTGATGACTACGCCAACTTTATCCATTTTTTCTGGACTAATCTGATAATCAGCCATTAAGGAACTAAGAGACTGGCCAACTTCTTTTTTTATTTTTTGTTGGCGTCCATCATTTAAGGTCAAAAGTAAGGTTTCATTGGAAACTTCAATTGTTTTTATTTGTTCATTTCTAATTTCCGAAATCAAAACTTCCAAACCGGCTTTTTCAATATTTTTCTTTTCCTGAAAAGAAGAAAAAAGTGAAGCTACCAGCAAAAAAGCTAGAAAAATCCAAATAAAATTACGAGCTATTTTTTTCATAAAAAAAGGGGAAAATTAGTTGTTATTAAAAAAATCATATCATTCAAAAGGCTTTTTGGCAATCACTCAAACAAAAGCGCCCCCTTTTCGGAGGCGCTTTAAAAATAGATAATTTCGAATTTTAAGCTTCTTTTTCTTCACCAACAACTTCTTCGGCAACTTCTTCCTTTTCCGCTTTTTTCTTGGAAGCTTTTTCTTTTTTTACTGCTGGCTCTTTTGTCTCTTTTGTTGCTAATTTTAATCCTAAGCGATGTTCGCTTGGAGAAATATTAACAATTTCAAAGTCATGTTCTTCTCCTGATTTGAATAAATCAGTGATTTTATCTTTGGCTGCTAAACCAATTTGACTAATGTGAGCAAGACCGTGAATTTCTTCATCAAGTTTTACAAACAAACCAAATGGATTAACTTTCAAGATAGTGCCTTTTACGACTTGACCAGCTTGATATTTTGCACTTGCTTCTTGCCAAGGGTCACGCATTAATTTTTTGGCACTCAAGAAAATCTTTGATCCTTCGATACCAACGATTTCTGCCTGGATTTTATCACCAATGTGATAAAGTTCATTTGGAGAATCAATTCTTTGCCAAGCTAATTCAGAAATATGAATTAAACCTTCCATGCCTTCATCAAAACTGACAAATAAACCAAAATTGGTAACCGCAGTGATTTTTCCTTCAATTACCATGCCAATTTTGTATTTATCCAAGGCTGGTTTTTGGCGTTTTGTCCAAACATCTTTTTCGGAGAAAATAATTTTATTTTCTTCTTCATTCAAAGTCATTACATTAACTTCAAATTCTTGGCCAACAAAACCTTTTAATTTTTCCAAGATTTTACTCTTATCGCCACCGCTAATTCTTGGATAGTTTTCTGGAGCAAGTTGTGATACTGGCAAAAAGCCATTAATTTGGCAATAACGAGCCAATAAACCACCTTTGTTGGCATCAATAATTTTGACAATCACTGTGTTCTTGTCTTTATTGGCAGCACGCAAGTGTTCCCAAGCTTTTTCTTGACCAACTTGACGGAAAGATAACTCTAATTCGCCATTTTCATTTTCTTCTTCGATAACGGCAGCTTCTACTTCGTCTCCTGGCTTTAGGTTAGCAAATTCTGCTACTTCAACATAAAGTTCAGGGCCGCGAACTACCCCCATCATAATACCATCAAAATCAATAGTAACTTCTGATTTGGAAGCAGTTACTACTTTTCCTTTGATAATTTCACCTACTTGTGGCACCAATGGTGGATTTGACTCCAATAAAGCACCAAAATCTTTTTCTTCGGACATAAAAAAAATACCCTTAACCTCTCCCACGAGAAGTTCATCAGCCACCTTAAAACTGATGATTTTACAAAAGGTGAGTATTTTGTTAACTAGACATTAACACTATTCGTAAAAAATATCAATATCTACCAAAAACGGAGCTAAATAGCTCCGTCTCCAAAATTATTATCAATTTTTTGTCGTAGAATCATAATTCCATTTAAATCTTCCTGATCAATCGGCTCACCAATTTCATTGATTCGAGAATCGGATAATTTATCAAGATAATCTCTGATGGCCTCATCTTTTAATTTGTCTTTAAAAAATATTTTTTTAAAAACATTAATTCGATTGGCCGCACAAAAATTTTTTTTAATTTCGTTGGTTAGATATGGCCCATGACTATTTTCTAATTGAGTCAAAATACCAATCGGCGAAATGGAAATGTCTCCAGCAATCAAAGAATCTTTGGCTTCATTTAGTTGGCCAATAATCGTTCGAACAATTTCCTTGGCTGAATTACTCGCCTTACTGGAAAAAAATTTGTCAGCTAAATAATTAATATCTTCAAAAACTATTAAGGAAAATTTGGCCATCTTTAAGTCTTCCGAATTCCTAAACTTCTCCGACAACAATTTCAGTTCCTCTTTAAATTTTAAAAATCTTTCTTCACTAGTTAGTTCCTCAAAATTAGCCATATTATTTTGATTTAATAACTTATCAAAAATCACTTTCTCAAGCTATTATATCATAAAATAACCGTAAAAACAATTAAACTTTAATTACCACTGGCAAAACCATTGGACGACGTTTGGTTTGGTTAAATAAGAACTGACCAATATCATTTCTAATTTTGTTTTTAATATAATCTTCGTCGGCTGGTACTTTTTTGTCTTGTTCTTTGGCAATATTTTTTACTCTCGCTCTGGTTTTTTCAATCAAATCTCGATTTTCTTTCATGTGAACAAAACCACGAGAAATTAAATCTGGATTACCAATCACATCACCAGTATTGGAGTCGATGGTAACAATCGCCACAATCATTCCGTCTTCCGACATCATTCTGCGATCTCTCAAAACTATTTCTGAAACATCGCCAACACCTAATCCATCAACCATCACATATTCAGTCGGCACTTTTTCTTTGGTTAAAGCACCAACAACCCCTTTGGCTCCTCGGCTAAATTCAACCACTTGGCCATTGTCAGCAACAAAGATTTTTTCTTTTGGAATACCAACTTGTTCCGCCAAATCAGCATTAGCACGAAGCATATAATGATTAGCTTCGATTGGCATATAATATTCTGGCTTCACTAAACGCATCATTAATTTCAAATCTTCTTGTTTGGCGTGTCCACCAGCATGAATATCTAACATTTTATAGTTAATAATTCTAGCACCTTGGCGGACTACTACGTCCATTAAGTTTTGAATGGTTCTTTCATTTCCTGGAA
The DNA here is from genome assembly GCA_964498085.1 of uncultured Gammaproteobacteria bacterium. GTDB lineage: Bacteria > Patescibacteriota > Patescibacteriia > Patescibacteriales > UBA12465 > CAINDR01. The sequence continues at coordinate 4,862 of CAZCFX010000015.1, read as the reverse complement.
TTACAGAAGAAGAGAAAAGAACGGTATCACCTTTTTTCAAACTAAGACTACGGTGTTCTCCGCGCACCAAACGATAAAGAAAAGCATTACTTTCTCCTTGAGCACCAGTACCAATAATAATAATTTTATTATCTGGCAGGCGAGACAATTCTTTGTCTTCCACTAAAATTTTTGGATTAAATTTTAGGTAACCAATTTGATGAGCGACTTCGACATTACTACTAATACTTCTTCCTTGAAGATTTACTCGACGACCGTATTTGGCAGCCAAATCAAGAATTTTTTGGATACGAGAAAGTTGGGAAGCAAAAGTACCAATAATAATTCTTCCTTCTACCTTTTCAAATAATTTTCCCATTTCATCACCAATCGCTGATTCAGAAATCTGATAACCAGGATGAGTGGCATCGGTGGAATCGGCCATTAACATTAAAACTCCGCGAGAACCAATTTGGGCAATTCGATTCAAGTCAGCTGGTTTGTCATTAACTGGTGAGAAATCAATTTTAAAATCTCCGGTATGAATAATTGTTCCGACTGGAGTATGAATAATAATTGCAAAACAATCTGGAATGGAATGATTAACGCGTAAAAATTCCAAATTAAAAGCTGAACCTAGTTTTAGATTACTGTGATCATCAACTTCTTTGATTTTTAAAGTTGGCGCAGTTTTATATTCCTGATGACGTTTGCGAACTAATCCGGCAGTTAATTTGCCCATGAACATTGGTGGATTGCCAATTTCGCCCATGATGTGTGGAATACCACCGATGTGATCATAGTGCCCATGAGTAATAATTACTCCTTTAATCCAATCTTTTTTGTCTTTCAAATAAGTGACGTCTGGAATAATATAATCAATTCCCGGCATATCTTCGTCCGGAAACATCAAACCCATATCAATAATAATAATTTCTTTGTTGTATTCAATAACGGTCATGTTGCGGCCAACTTCTTCAAGTCCACCAAGAACCATTACTCTCAATTTTCCATTATTATTTTTGTGAGTTAAAACTGGACGCATATTTGTGCGCGCAGCAGGACGACGACTGGTCGTTTGAGAATTGTTGATATTTTTATTTTCTTTGTTTTCAGGATGAAAACTTCTTACCGCTGGACGACGACGATTAAAGCCACCGCTTTTGGTTTGAGTGATTTTTGGCTGGCTAGAAACAGAATTGGAAACCGGGTTGGAAAAAACTAAATCGCCAACTGAATTTCGACCAGAGTTAAAACTAATCATAAATGATTTTGAGTTAATAAATTAATAAGTATGAGAAAGTATTTAACGTCTACCAAACAAAATTTCGGTTAACGCGTAAATACCAATTTGCAATAGAAGAAAAGCGATTACTTGGTTCAACAATTGTTGTGCCGTTAAAACCACGCAATTTTTTTACTTGAAGATAAAGATAATTTGGGGAGAAAAGAAAAATTGCTCCTTCGTCATTTTTAACCAATTCTTGAAAATCACGATATTTTTCTAGACGAGAATTTTCATCATTTTCTAAACGGGCATCTTCTAACAGCTTGTCTGCTTTTTCGTTTGAATAACTGGCGATATTTAAACCACCATCAATTTGGGATGAATGCCAAAAAGCATAAACATCCGGATCGGCACCCAAATTTTCACCGAATAACAAAGCTTCAAAGTTTTTTTCCAAAGCAACTTCGGAAGAAATTTGTGATGAAGGCAAAGGATTCAGAGAAGTTTTAACGCCAATCGCTTGCCAAGCTTCTTGAATTTTTGCGGCTACTAAAGTGTTGTCAGTAGTATCTGGATAAGTTAAAGCAATAACTAAAAAGGTATTGCCAGGATTTTTTTTGCTTCCTTTTTTCACTAACCAATAGCCAGCTGTGTCCACTTCTTTGTCGGAAGCTTTGGAAATAAATTCACTAACCGGAATCCCTTCAAGTTCTCTGGTTGGATTATTGACATCATCCTCGGTAACAAAAATTTTGATAAATCCTTCATCAGCTAATAATTTTTCGGCTGCCGCTGGTGAGTATTCGGTTTTTTTTATTTGATTATTGAATGCTGGACTATCTTCCAAAATTGGGCCAACTACTTCTCTGGCTTGACCTTGAAAAACTTCATTGATAATTGATTGACGATTAATCGCCTGATCAAGAGCTAAACGAATATTTTTTTCTGCCAAAAGTTCATTATTTTTTTTGTTGAAAAAAATCGCCTCCAATTGTGGTTGGTGCAGATAATTAAAAACTAAAGAACTTTTAGCAAAAAGATTTTTTCGCTCATTAAAAGGCAAATAAGAAATTCCATCAACCGAATTATCATTCAAAGCCTTCAAAGCAGAATTAAAATCAAAATAAAATTTAAAGGAGACTGTTTGAATATAAGGTTTAGCGGCATAATAAGCATCATTTACCTCTAAAATATATTCTTTTACTTCACCATTTTTATTTTTTATTAATGACTTAAATTTATAAGGACCAGAGCCAATTGGCTTTAAATTAAATTCCGCCAAAGTTGCTGATTCTGGAGTAACGGCACCCCAAATACTTTTTGGCAAAACACCAAAAGTTAGCAAGCCAAGAAAAGGAGCGTAGGGTTGGTTTAGTTTGAATTTTACGGTGTAATCATCAACTTTTTCGACATCAAAGCCGGAAAAAGAAGAACGTAACGGGGAACGAAATTTTGGATTTTTGATTGCTTGAACGGTAAATACGACATCTTCAGCAGTTAGCTGTTCGCCATTATGCCAAAGAATATTTTTTTTCAAAACAACTGAATATTCTTTACCATCACTACTTTTGCTCCAAGATTCTGCCAAGTCACCAATCAAAACTCCTTTTTCATCATACTTAAAAAGTGAAGAAAAAATTAAACTAGAAATATCAATATCAACATCTCGATTACTTGCATAAAGAGGATTAATATATTTTGGTGAACCAACTAAACCTTCGGAATAACTTCCTCCGGAAAGTGGGATACTAACAATATGTTTTTTAAAAAAGACAACTCCTAAAAATAAAATATTGAGCACCAAAAACAAAGAACAAATTACCACAATTCGTCTTTCTTTTGGCGACAAAAATTTACCTAAATACTTTAGCTGTTCCGAATTTGGTATTTTTTTTGTCGAAAGAGAATAAACTAATTTGCGATTTAAATCCAAGTGATCAGTTTCTTGATGTTTATTTTTTTTGGAAAAAAAATTTAAACGCGCAAAAAAAACTGACAAGGTTCTCTTGATTTTTCTAATAGAGCGAAAAAAATTATTTTTCGGAAATTTCATTTTTTACTAGAAGCGAAATTAAAAACCAAGCGTTATTAGATAATAACGCTGGCTAATGAGATCAAGAAAAAGGCAATGGCTAAAATAATGGTCGCATAAAAAAGTTTTTTTTCTGCGCCACGCTTGGTTAAATAAACAGCCGAACTACCGCCAAAAGCGCTTCCTAATCCGGAGCCCTTGCTTTGCAAGAGAATCACGACAATCAAGAGCAAAGCGATAATTATTTGAGCAATTTTGAGCCAAAACATAAAAATTCAAGTTATTTTTTCAATCGTTCAATAATCTTCACCAAAACAGTTTTATTGTTTACTGCCAAATCAGCCAAAACTTTGCGGTCCAAATCAATATTTTCTGTCTTTAAGGCATGAATGAATTTTGAATAAGACAAACCATGTTCATGGACAAAAGAACCAATTTTAATTTGCCACAAAGCACGATTAACACTCTTTTTCTTGCGACGATCAGCATAAGCATGAGCGCCAGCTTTGGTGCGAGCAGTTTTTGCGACTTTAATTAAATTCTTTCGACCCCATTTGAAACCTTTGGTGGCTTGATGAAGTTTGCGTCTTTTTTTGACATGGGAAGTACCACGTTTTACTCTAGGCATATTCTAAAAATAAAAACTAAATTAATTAAAACTGAATCAACTGTTTGATAGTTTTTTCCAGGGTTTTGCTAGTACTAATATCTGAGCGTTTAATGCGCTTGGTTTTACCAGTTTCACGAGCATTGAAATGATCTTGACCAGCTTTTCTTTGGACAAGTTTTCCGCTACCAGTAGTTTTGAAGCGCTTAACAGTCGCCTTGTGGGTTTTGATTTTAGGCATATTATCTAATTTACGATAAAAAAACAGGCAGTAAGCACCTGATTAATAATTTCAGTTTACTTCTTATTGAACAGTATAATATTAAATCTTCCTTCTTGTCTTGTCAAGGGTTGTTCCACTTCGATTGTTAGACCTTCGCGAGCTTTTAGGGCGTCAACGAAGCGATTAATGGATTCCATCGCTTTTTGTGGATACTGTTTTTCGCGACCACGCATCATGATTTCAATCTTTAATTTGTTGTCTTTAGCCAAAAATTTCTCGGCTTGGTTTAAGCGGAATTCAAAATCATGTTCACTGATACGAACAGATAAACGAATATTTTTGGTTTCCACCTTTTTCTGTTGCAACTTCTGTTTGTGGGCTTTTTTCTCTCTTTCATAACGAAATTGACCAAAATCCATGATTTTTACAACCGGTGGATTGGCTTTTGGATTAACTTCGACCAAATCCAAATCAGCATCAACTGCCATTTGCAAGGCTGTGGCAGTATCAATAACACCAATGTTTTCGCCTTCTTCATTGATTAAAGAAACTTCTGGAACCCTAATTTGGGCATTGCTGCGAAAAACGATAGTTGGTTTTTCTGGTTGGGCTTTACGCCATTTAATACGCATTGAGGTATAAAAAAATTAAAAGTTTGTTAGCTTTTCACTAACATTAATAGCAAGAATAATATAAAAAGTCAAACAAAAACACCTCTACGAGGTGTTTTTGTGTTTGGAGCGGGTAAGGGGAATTTGGCGCGCTCACTTTTCGCCAGAATTGCGAAAAGTTC
>CAZCFX010000014.1:6734-11450 GCA_964498085.1 uncultured Gammaproteobacteria bacterium | reverse complement strand
CATAAAATTAAATCAACCCATTTTGGTTGATTGTGATCAATTTATTAAAGCGAATTTATTCTGTTATTATAGGCTATTTTTACAGAAAAATAAATATTGACGAAATGGCCTTTTTCGGTTTTTTGCTGGTTTGCTTTTTAGCTAAAAAAGGGTTAAAATAAAGGAAAATTTAGAAAATATGGCAGTTTATAAAATAAAAGTAATTGTTGGTGCACCGAAGAATGAAATTCGCGGTTATTTGACTGATGGCACCATGAAAGTCGCCATTTCTGCCGCTCCCGAAAAAGGTAAAGCCAATTTAGCTCTGAAAAATTTTTTAGCGACCGAGTTGAAGGTAAAAAAAGAACAAATTGAAATTTTAAGTGGTGCCAGCAGCCGGACGAAACTAGTAAAGATAAACAATTAATTATGACTCTTTCAATAATTATCGTTTCTTATAAAGTAAAAGAAAAATTGCAAGCTAATCTGCAAGCGCTTTTGGCATCAGAGAACGCTCCGGATTTTGAAATTTTTGTGGTTGATAACAATTCTGGCGATGGCAGCGTGGAGATGATTAGAGAAAATTTTCCGCAAGTAAAATTAATTGCCAATGAAGAAAATTTTGGTTTTGCCAAAGCAAATAATCAAGCGATCAAGGAAGCACAAGGCGATTTTATTTTATTACTAAATCCGGACATGCAAGTTTTTCCAGACACATTGGCCAAGACAATTTTATTTGCCCAACAAAAACCTTCCGCTGTTGTTTCTAGTATTAAATTAGTGAACGAAAAAGGAGAAAACATTCCTCACGTTCGTCGTTTTCCAAAATTATTTGATCAATTGATGGTGGTTTTGAAGATTCCTCATTTTTTACCAAGCGTTTTGAATTCTTATTTGTGTCAGAATTTTAATTATCAGCAAGCAGCGTTAGTGGATTCTGTCCGTGGCGCTTTTTTTCTAATTAATTGTTCTGCTTGGCAAAAAATTTCTGGTGAAGAAAAACCATTTTTGGATGAGCGCTATTTTATTTGGTTTGAAGAAGTTGATTTTTGCCGCCAAGTGCATGCCAAGAGTGGGGAGGTCTGGTATTTTCCGGAAGCTTCTTGTCTGGATTATGTTGGTGCCAGTTTTTCACAAGTAAATCGCAAAACAAAACAAAATTATTTTCGCGATTCAATGCTAAAATATTTTGCCAAGTGGCATTCGGTTGGTCAAAAGAAAATTCTACAAGCCGCTTGGTTTTTGGTTGGTTTATTTATCAAAAAATAAATGAAGAAAGTTGGTATTGTCTTAATTAATTATTCCGATTACGCACGCAAGTTTCTTGTTTCTTGTCGCGATTCTTTGCGTGCTCAAAATTATCCCACTGATTTGTTTAGTGTTTATTTAGTAGACAATGCTTCTACGGAAGAAAGTATTGGTTATCTAAAAGAAACCTATTCAGAAGCCAATATTTTAGCTCGTCATGATGGTAATTATTGTGCTGCTAGTAATCTTGGTTTTCAAAAAGCGATTGCTGATGGTTGCGAATATTTGGTGGCCTTAAATATGGACACAGAAGTGGCTACTGATTGGTTGGAAAAGTTAGTCGAAGCTCTAGAAAACAATCCACAAGCGGGAATTGCTCAGTCTTTAATTTATTTAGCACCAAAAAATGAAGAAGAAAAAAAAGAGCCAAAAATAAACACTGCCGGCAATATTATTAATTTTTTATTTTTTGGTTTCACTAGTTTTTACGGCAAAACTTTGAGTGAAAGTAAGTTAGCAATAAATACTTATCCAGAAATTAGTTATCCTTCCGGTTGTTCTTTTATTATTAGAAAAGAAGTTTTCGAATTGGCTGGTCCCTATAATGAAGATTATTTTATGTATCACGACGATCTCACTTTGGGATTAAAAACTCGCCTTGCTGGCTGGCAAATAATTTTAGCACCGCAGTCGGTGGTTTTTCACAAATATCAATTTGGGAGAAATAAAAAAAATTTCTACTACTTGGAACGTAATCGTTACTTGATTTATCGTGCTTTTTATTCTCGTCGGGCACGTTTTTTATTGGCGCCAATATTTTTTATTATTGATCTCGGTTTATTAGGTTTTTCTTTTGTTGGTGGTTGGGGCGGCACAAAATTAAAATTATATCGAGAATTGGCGAGTAACAAATTTTCGCAAATGGTAAAAAATGAAAGGCAAGAACTGAGAAGAGTGGCTAAGGTTCCGACAAAAAGTGTTAGTAATAGTTTTTCTGGTACCATAAAGTTTGCAGAGATAGATAACTTTGTTCTAAAATACCTGGTGAACCCGGTCACTGCTTTTTATTGGCGGATGATTAAAAAAAATATTTAATATGGATTTATCAATAATTATCGTTAATTATCATAGCCAAGAAAAGCTCGCCAATTGTTTGCGTTCAATTTCTGAATCGGATTTGTCCGGAGTTTCTTTTGAAGTGGTGGTGGTAGAAAATAATTCCGGCGATCAGTTGGCGGCAATGGTTAATCGCTTACCTTTTGCTCGTTTGATTGTGAGTAACAAAAATTTAGGAATGGGTCGCGGTAATAATTTGGGAGTAAAATATTCAACTGGTGAGATGATCTTAATTTGTAATCCAGATATTGTTTTTAAGCCGCAAGCAATTAAGACTTTAATTGAAGAGTTTAGGAAGGACCAAGAAATTGGTTTAATCGGTCCCAAATTATTAAATCCTGATGGAACTTTACAATATTCTTGTGCGCGTTTTCCTCGTTGGTATATGCCGATTCTCCGCCGCACTTTTGTTGGTAAAATTTTTAAGAAAGCTCTCAAAGATTATTCCATGCATGATTTTGATCATCAACAAAACATAGCTGTTGATTGGTTGTTTGGTGCTTGCTTTTTGGTAAATCGAAAAGATCTCAAAAAAGAAAAATTATTTGATGAACGCTTTTTTATGTATTTTGAAGACACTGATTTATGTCGTCGAATTTGGAAAAGCAAAAAAAAGGTTTGGTATTGTGCCGACGCTGAAGTTTTTCATGATCACCAACGTCAAAGCGCCAGTAAAAATATTTTTACTAATCGAATTCTTCGTATTCATCTAAAATCTTGGTGGAAATATTTTTTGAAATGGGGTTTTGGTTGTCAGCGTTAAATTTTTATTATTATGAAAAAAGTAACTAAAGCAATTTTGCCGGTCGCCGGTTTTGGCACTCGTTTTTTACCTGCAACCAAAGCTCAACCAAAAGAAATGTTACCGGTTGTTGATAAACCAGTTATTCAATATTTGGTTGAAGAAGCGGTTGCTTCGGGAATTGAGGAGGTAATTTTTGTTACTGGTCGTGGCAAACGCGCAATTGAAGATCATTTTGATTATTCTTTTGAGCTAACCAAAACTTTGGTTGAAAAAAATAAATTGGATTTAGTAAAAAAAGTGAGAGCGATTGAAAATCTGGCTAAATTTTCTTATGTTCGCCAGCCGCTACCACTGGGAGATGGACACGCAATCAAATGTGCTGCGCACTTAGTTGAAGATGATGAAGCAGTTTTGATTATGTTTGGTGATACTCTTTATGATTCAGTTGTTCCACCAACCAAACAGATTGTTGATTTGTACGAAAAATTTGGCGCACCAGTAATTGGTTTGTCTGAGGTCGCTCCAGAAGATGTTAATAAATTTGGGGTAATTCGTGGCGAAGATTTGGGCGATGGAAATTTTTTAATTAAAGAATTTGTTGAGAAGCCGGCAATTGGCGAAGCTCCTTCAAATTTGGCAGCGGTTGGTCTTTATGTTATTACTCCAGAGGTTCTTCAAATAATTAATACCATGGAGTCTGGAAAATCGGGGGAAATTCGTTTAGCTGATGCTTTTGATATTTTACTTTCTAGCGGCAAGCCGCTTTATGGTAAGAAGTTAGAGGGGGAATGGTTGGATACTGGCAACAAATTTAACTTTATTAAGGCTACTTTGAAGTTTGGTTTGAAAGATAGGGAGATTGGTGGTGACTTAAAAAAATTCATCATTTCCTTGGCGGACGGTTTGAGTAAGTAGACTAATATTAGTCAAAAATAGCTGATTATATTGACATAAAATAAATTATGTGATATAATTAATTTATTAATAAGCGAACATTTAAAAAATAATATATAAATCATTAAAATAGGAGAAACAGAAAATGAGAGAATTATTATTAGAAAATCCAGCACACAAAACAAGTAAAACAAGAGAATTCTTTAGAATGTTTAGAACAAAAAGTTCTATCATTTCAATTCCAAATGTTGAACCAAAAATTCCGTTCTCGGAATGGAAAATTTTGGAGCCTAATTTGGAATCTAATTTAAAATCTAATTTAGAATCTAGAGTCTACAATAATCTAAAAATAAATTTAAAGAAAATTATTCTTTTTCAACCAACCGAAGCAGGGGATCACATAAATTTACAAAATTTAGAAAAAAAACTTGAAGAAAGAAGCTATCTTACTTTAAGTGCCAATGTTCTAGATTATTTATTAGAACATAAGGAGTTAATTCCCAAAGAATGGAAAGAGAAAAGAATTGTTTTTTTGGGAACTATTTATTCGGGCCCAAATAATCAAAAAATTTATAGATTTTTAGAAGATTTTAATGGCCAATTTTTAGATGGCCATGGGTGGATAGAGCCTAGATTTAACAGTGAGGATTTAATCGCTGTCATGAAAAAATAGATTAAAAACATTCTCAAATCAAAACTGCATTATTAAATAATGCAGTTTTTCTTTTTATTAT
>CAZCFX010000014.1:0-6634 GCA_964498085.1 uncultured Gammaproteobacteria bacterium | reverse complement strand
AACATTCTCAAATCAAAACTGCATTATTAAATAATGCAGTTTTTCTTTTTATTATCAAAAAAGACTATTTTGAAAATAGTCTTTTTATTTTTGTTTAATTTTTGGGTTTGCCCAATTTTTTCATTTCTGGATTTTCTTCCGGATTAAATAAAATCCAAGAATCTTCTAAAAGGTAAATATTAGCAATTTTTCCTTTTTCAATTTCTTCCCAGCAATTTTTACAACACCACCAATGTCCATAAAGATAAAGATCAGCACCTTGGTATTCAGATTCTGAATAATTAGCCATCATTTCTTTTACGGCATTTGCTTCAGCGTGTCCGGTTTGCTGACAAATATTTTTGCATTTGTCATAACCTTCTCCGGTTGGGCTATCCCAGCGAGGACATACCTCTACTAATTTACCAGCATTTGTACCCGTGCCCATAACTTTATTATCTTTGACAATAACAGCACCGGTCGGTTGTTTTATGCAGCCGCTTTTTTTGCAGATTTCTTTTGCCTTAACCATGAATTCATTATTCAGGCTAACATACAAAATTTTTCTTCCTTCTGGTAAAAATGGAAAGTTTACTTGTTTATTCATTTTTCTATTTTTTAATTTGCAATATAATTATTTTGATTTTGGAGTAAAACTCCCGAGAAGTCAAGAGACAAATTAATTATTGCACTTCAATTTTTTGCCAAGTCAGGGCGCCATTACTATCGGCCTGAAAATATAAAATCTTATTTTTTTCATCCAGTCTTGGCTGGCTAATTTTGTTGCCGTCCAATAACTTGGTGATTCTACCATCGCCTTCATAAAGATCAATGGAGTTTATGTTTTTATCAGTGGTGTAGATTAAATATTTTTTCTTTTTGCTCCAAGTTAGACCAGTTACTTTTTCACTAATTCTAGTAATGAGTTGACGGCTGCTGTTTTTTGAATCAAAAATAGTGATTTCGAAATCTCCAGCAATTAATAATTTTTCATCACCTAACCAATTCCAATAATTTGTATTACCAATTGCTCCGCCACGTGGTTTTAATTTTTCTTCGTCAAAAAGAAAAAGGTTGCGGCTATCTGGGTTATAAGCAGCTAAAATATTGTTTTGGTCAGAAGACAATTGATATTGCCAAGCTCCCGGTAAATTAATACTTTGAGTAGCGGTATTGTTTTCTAAATTATAATCCCTTAATTCAATTCGTGAGCCAGTTTTTACAATTACGAATAATTTTTCATCTTTTGGTAAGAAGTCCAAATATTCTTCTTGGCCATTGTTTCCGGCAAGAATTTCTTTTATTTCTTCATTTCTTTGGCTATAAGAACTGATTTTATTTTTATCACCAAAGAAGAAAAGGGAATTATTTTCTGATTTTATTTTTTCCGGATTATTGAGTTTTGTTTTTAATAAAGCGGTGGTGGCGGCGTCATTTATTTCACCATCAAAATTTGCCGCACAAGACTCTGCTAATGATTCTTCAGCTTCGGTTGGTGTGCAGCGTTTGAAAAGCACAATATTTTCCGCATAAGTACTTTGTCCACCATAAATTGTCATCTTTTTTTCCCATGGCCAATAACCATCTAATTTTATTTCCACGAGATATTCTTTGGGTAGAAGATTTTTTACTTTTGCCGGGGTGGTGGCGTAGTCACCAAAAATACTACCGCTAGATTTTGCTTGTTTGCCGTCCAGATAAATATCAGCACCTTTTGGAGTACTGGCTAGAATAAGGGTGCCGGTTTTTTGCAAGATATGTCCCTTTAAAAGACGGTTAAAATCAAGACGATAGCCGGTTGCATAAAGGGAGAGAAAAAAAGTGAGGACAACAAAAAGAACAATAAAAAGGATGAACATTAAATCCCTAATCAATTTGTTCATATTATTCAAAAATTTTAATATCAGCGCCGAGAGAATTTAGACGTTCATAGAGATTTTCATAGCCACGATCAATTGGGTATGAATTTCTGAGAACGGATTTTCCTTTGGCGGCCAACATACAAATCAAAATATTGATTGATGGACGAAGTGCTGGCGGACAAACCATTTCGTTTGGTTTAAGAACGCTAATTCCATTAACGATTACTCGATGAGGATCCATCAAAGTAATATCAGTTCCCAAACGATTTAATTCAATATAATAGATAGCTCGATTTTCATAAACCCAATCATGAACCAAAGTTTGGCCTTTGGCTTGGGTGAGAATAGGAACAAAGAGTGGTAAGTTGTCGATATTTAATCCTGGATAAGGATTTGGATGAATTTTGTCTGGTAAAGATTTGAGAGTTGAAGGAATAATTTCCAAATCAACTAAATCAAAAAACTTATTTTTTGATTTATAAATTTTGCTGATTTTTAATTTTTGTCCCATCACTTTTAGTTTTTCAATTTCCAAGCGAAGATAATCGATTGGGCAGCCGATAATTTTTAGGTGGGAATGAGTGGTGATTGCCAAAGAAATAAAAGCCATTGATTCAATTGGGTCAGGCATGATTGAATAATTTTCCACTACTTTTAATTTTCTGACGCCAGTTATTTTTAGGCGGTTAATTCCGGACCATTCAATATTTGCTCCTGCCGCTTTCAAAAAGCAAATCAAATCTTGCACCATGTAATTTGAGGAAGCAAAATTTATTTCGGTTACTCCTGAGGTGAGGACAGCGGCCATGATGGTGTTTTCAGTTGCGGTGTCACCGCTTTCATACATCGTGAAAGAAGCGGCTTTCTTTTTGCTGGCATCTACTTGATATTCGTGGAGGGTTTCTTTTATTTTAATGCCCATTTCTTTCATGGCAATCAAATAAGGATTAACTGTGCGTTTGCCAAGATTGCAACCTCCGGATTTTGGCAAAGAGAATATTTTTAATTCTGAACTAAGGGCGCCCATTAAGAGAAGAGCAGATCGAGTTTTCAAAAAAGCTTCACGATCAATTTCTTTGATTTTAATTTGTCCGTTATTGATAATTTCCAGCTGTTTGCCTTTTTGCCAAGAAATTTTTAGACCGATTGAGGTCAAAACTTCAATAATTCGATGAACTTCTTCGATCATTGGAACATCGCGCAAGATGGTTTTTCCTTCAATCATTGCCGTTGCACAAAGGATGGCAACTGCTGAATTTTTTGCTGAATTTACAGAAATTTTGCCGGATAATGTTTTTCCGCCGTTGATTATAAGATTGGCCATAATTTTTTCTGCCAGCCGCTAAGAGCGGAAATGGCTTAATTTACATCTATCATATCTTATTTGTTGACATTTTTCAAATATCTGCTATATTTAGATAGTAATCAGGAATTCTCTGATTTTTTTAATGAATATTTGTAACAAATTTATGAAGATCGCAATTATTAAGACTGGCGGCAAGCAATACAAAGTGAAAGAAGGCCAAGTCGTAAAGATTGAAAAATTAGAATTAGAAGGCGGCGAAATTGCTAACTTTGATACTCTTTTAGTTGCTGAAAGCAATGGCGAAAATGTAGAAATTGGCACACCATCCCTTGGTGAACGCGTTTCTGGCGAAGTTCTCAAGACTGAGAAACAAGACAAAGTTTTGGTAGTAAAATACAAGAACAAGACCAGATACAAAAAAACTGTTGGTCATCGTCAAAAAATGACCAGTGTCAGAATTGACAAAATTGCTTAAGATACAATTTCAAAAATATAAAAAACCCGCTTTTGGCGGGTTTTTTAGTATTCATTACGATATTTTAAGGCGTTGGTGATGGTCATTTCATCAGCATATTCCAGATTAGCGCCAGAAGGTAGGCCTCTCGCTAGACGAGTAATTTTTATTTTCCTTTCTTTTAGAGTCTTAGCTAAATATAGGGAAGTGGCTTCGCCCTCAATTGTGGGATCGAAGGCCATAATTATTTCTTCAATTGGCTCTTGGTCTAATTTCTTTAATAATTCACGAATTCTTAGTTTGTCCGGCCCTACTCCTTCGATGGTGTCGATTAGTCCGCCAAGAATAAAATATCGGCCATTATATTGGCGAGTTGCATCAATGGCGGCTAATTCTCGGCTATCAGCGATTAAGCAAAGGGTTTTTTGGTCTCGGCCAGGATCAAGACAGATTGGACAAGGATTTTTTTCGGAAATATTGCCACAAGCTTGGCAGGTAGTGGTTTTTTCTTTTAAATCTTCAAGACGTCTGGCAAATTCCTTACTCAGCGATTCTGGCTGACTTAAAAGAAAAAAAGCATACCTTTCTGCTGTTTTTGGGCCAACGCCAGGTAGTTTTGAGAACATTTCAATTATTTTTTGTAGAGCTTCCGGATAGCGCATTTGACATTTATTAGATTATATTCTATAATAAACAAGCTTATTATTATACTTATATAATAACAATAATTTAGTTAATTAACAATTTTTAAAACAAAGGAGATTTTAAAATGCAAAAAAAACAAAAAAAATTAACAGGCAGTAAAAAAGAGGAATTAGCAGTCGCTAAAAAAGAAGTTTTAGATGTTATTACGGTTAGGAGAAAAGACGGAAAATTGGTTTGTGTTCCAATTTCATTTTTTACTTCATGTTCCAACAAAAATAAAAGACTAGACCGGGAATCAGTTAAAAGGCTTGCTCCGGGTTATCAGTTAATTTTTGTCGGTTGCTCAAATAATGAGAAAAGTTCTTATCTAAAAGAAGAGCATGAAAGAGCTTTAAAATCTTTATCCAAAAATCAAAAATATTCTTTTCATGCTAAAGGCAATAAAGAATTAAATGATGTAGGTGTTATAGTTCACTATGTATAGTGTCTAACTTACAAAAAAACAAAAGGGCTAATATTAAAAATATTAGCCCTTTTTTCTTTTTCTAATTTTTTTTATTTCATTAAGCCGTCTAAGCCACCCATATCTTGAAGTTTTTTTGCCATTACTTTTTGGGCTTTTTTGATTGCATCATTGATTGCGTCTTTTACTGCGGATTCTTGAGCGGATTTGGAAAGAGTTTCATTTAAAGAAACTTCACTTACTTCCATATTGCCGTTGATGGTAATTTTGACACCATTTTTTTCTTCAGTAAAAACTTCTTTTGACAAAGCGCTTTGCATGGTTTTGGCTTGGTCACGAAGATCTTTTATTTGTTTTAATTTGTTGAACATATTTTTTAAATTAATTATAAATATAATTTTTTTGCCTGGTCTTTTTCTGGGCAAAAATATAATTTGATTATTTATTTTATTTTATTTTTGCTACGAAAAAACACGGCTGCAAAAATTTATATTTATAATTAATAAAAACAGGATATAATTTTTTTTCTAGTTTTTTCGGAGTAAATATTTAAAATTCAATATTACGAGGGGCGTCGTCTTGGATTTGTTTGGCGAGATTTTTGAAACTAACTGTGGTTTCGTCAAAGAAGAGATCAACCTTTCCGGTTGGACCGTTTCTGTGTTTGGCAATATGAATTTCCGCTTTGTGTCTTTCGTCCATTGGTAAGTCTTGTGGGTTAAAGCCACGATCAGCGGCTTTGCGGTAAATAAACATTACGATATCAGCATCTTGTTCGATGGATCCAGAATCACGAAGATGAGAAAGTTTTGGAATTGCTGGACTGGTTGCTTCCACGGCACGAGATAACTGAGCGAGAGCCAAAACTGGCACATTTAATTCGCGGGCGATACCTTTGAGGCCACGACTGATTTCAGCGATTTCTTGAACACGATTATCACCATATTTTCCTCGGCCTTCCATTAACTGCAAATAGTCAACAACAATTAAACCTAAACCTTTTTCCATTTGTAGACGACGGGCCTTGGCACGAATTTCCATGATTGAGAGAGTGCTGGAATCGTCAATATAGATTGGGGCTTCAGCGAGTTGTCCCATGGCGGCACCAATTTTGGCAAAATCATTATCTTCTTCTTTGTCTGATAAATTTCCAGTTCTCATTTTCCATAAACTAATATTGGCTTGAGAGCAGAGTAGGCGATCTACTAATTGTTCTTTACTCATTTCCAAAGAGAAAATACCAACTCCTTGTTTGGTTTTGATTGCGGTTTGACGAGCAATATCCAAAGCAAAAGAAGTTTTTCCGACTGATGGACGGGCAGCCAGAATGATTAAGTCAGATTTTTGCAGACCAGCTAATAAATTATCCAAATCACCAAAACCAGTTGGCAAACCACGTAATTTTCCACCCTTTTTGTGAAGTTCATCGATGCGATCAAAGGCGGCAGTGAGCAAATTGTCGATTGGTAAAAATGAATTTTTGAGATATTTTCTGGAAACACCAAAGATTTTTTGTTCAGTAGCATCAAGAACATCATCAATATCACTTTCTTCATCAAAACCCATTTTCATGATTTCGCTGGCGGCTTGTTGCAGGCGGCGCAGGGTGGATTTTTTTTGAATGATATTGGCGTAGTTGGAAATATTGGCAGAAGTGGCAACTGTGTTGCTGAGTTGGGCCAAGAAAGCGCGGCCGCCAATTTTTGTTAGCTGCTTTTTTTCTTCCAAACGGTTGGCTAAGGTGATGACATCGATCGGTTCTTGGTTGTTGTAAAGTTCACGAATTGATTCATAAACAAACTTATGAGCGTCACGATAAAAATCTTCTGGCATGATTTGATCAACCACTTTGATGATTGAATCTTTGTCAATCAAAAGACTGCCGAGGAGAGATTGTTCGGCTTCAAGACTTTGTGGTGGAATTT
>CAZCFX010000013.1:0-13451 GCA_964498085.1 uncultured Gammaproteobacteria bacterium | reverse complement strand
ATGCGGTATACCAGCAATGGTATCCAGGGTTCAAATCCCTGTCTCTCCGCTTTTAATATAAATTATATGTCTCACGAAATTGAAGCTGACTACAAAGAAGATTGGGATAACGAAAACAGTTTTTGTGAAAATTGTACTAGTTATCAAGCAGATGGCAATACCGGTTTTTGCACTGAAGCTCAAGCAATGGTTCCATTCAATGCCCACTGCGACTTTTTCCAATCAATTGATTAGCTATGACCAAAAAAATTTATCTAGCTAGACACGGACAAGACGAAGATAATGCCCGAGCTGTTCTTAATGGTCACCGAGACGAGCCGTTAACCGCTCTAGGGAGAAAGCAGGCCGAATTGTTTGCCGAAAATATCAAAGAGTTAGATTTAAAAATTGATAAAGTATATAGCTCACCGCTACAAAGAGCTTACGATACCGCCCTAGCCGCTACCAAAATTCTTGGCTTAGATAATCCGGAGAAATTAGATTTATTAATTGAAAGAGATTTTGGTACCATGACCGGTAAAGCAATTTCTGAAGCTTTAGAAATAAATAAAAATAATCTGCTTTACACCAACACCGTTACTTACTTAATTAATGGCGAAGGAATAGAAACTTTTCCAGAATTGATCATTCGAGCAAAAAAACTTTTTTCTTGGTTAGAAGAAAACGAAACCGCAGAAAATATTTTATTAGTCTGTCATGGCGATATTGGTAAAATGATTTATTGCGCTTTTTATAATTTAGACTGGAAAAGTGTTTTGAGTGAATTTCATTTTGGCAATACCGAAATCATTCTTTTGGAAAATGGTTTGGAACCGGAAAAGAGAATTATTTACCACGCCAAACAAGAAAACATTTAATAAATATGCAAAAAGATGTAAACATCGAACCAGAATGGAAAGAAATTTTAAATGATTTTTTTGTTAGTGAAAAATTTAATCAACTAGCTGATTTTATTCGTGAAGAATATTTAAACAAAACTATTTATCCAAAACCAGAAGAAGTTTTTAAGGCTTTTTGGCTAACCCCTTTTTCAAAAGTTAAAGTGGTTATTCTTGGACAAGATCCATACCACGGAACCAACCAAGCGCATGGACTTTGCTTTTCAGTACCAGAAGGAATTACTCCGCCGCCATCCCTGAAAAATATTTACAAAGAGATTGAAGATGATTTAAAAATAAAAAAAGATTTTAATAATGGCAATTTGGAATCTTGGGCAAAACAAGGAGTTTTTCTTCTTAACGCTATTCTTACTGTTATTGCTCATCAACCAGCCTCTCACAGTAAAAAGGGTTGGGAAGAATTTACTGATTATATTATTAAAACCCTTTCGGACAAAAGAGAAAATTTGGTTTTTATTTTATGGGGAAATTATGCTCGCAGTAAAAAAAATTTAATTGATTCAAAAAAACATTTAATTTTAGAATCTGCCCATCCTTCACCATTCTCTGCTTATTCCGGTTTTTTTGGTTCTCAACATTTCTCTAAAACTAATAATTATCTGGAAGAGAAACAAATTGAAAAAATATCTTGGTAATCACAATTTGAATAAAAAAATAAGCCGGACAAATTTATTCGTCCGGCTTTTTTGTTTTAACTTATTTTCTTATTTTTTTAAAAAATGAAAAAAATATTCTAGTGACAGCTCCTAAAATAATTGCTGCCGTCATTTCTGCTGAAAAATAGAAGTAGTTTTCCAAGGTTGTTTCAATTTGAAAGAAAAATCTTAAAACCATTGCTGCAGCAACAATTGATACTGCATTAATAATTCCAAATTTCAAATGAATCATTGAAAACAAGAAAGTCATTGCCAAAGAGGAAATAAGAAAAACATTTTCCCAAGTTGATAGAGACCAAGATATTTCTGGCAAGCAAAGCACGAATCCAGAAATAAAACCAAAGGCAATGGTTATTTTAGTCTCTTCGGTGTCCTCTACTGAAAAAAATTTTATTTCTCTTACTAAGATAACAGCGAAAACAGCAAAAAATGTTACTAAATTATTAATGATTAAATTGGTAATAAGGTTTTTAAAACCTAATTCTAAATAACTAAAAATGTAGGTGAAACCATTCATCAATATAAAGCAAGTTATTGAAAATAAAAAATATTTTACGATTTTTTCTCCTTTTTTCATCGTTTTTATTATTTGTTTGTAAATTAACTAATTAAAAGAATTATATAATATTAAACAAAAAATGTCAACAGCACTTCGGGTATTGACAATAATGTTAGAATAATATAACATTTAGTTAGAAATAATTAACATTAAAATTATGACTCTAAAAAAATACAACAAATATCGAATAATAATAGTGATACTGTTAGCTTTCGGTGTCTCTATTTCGGTTTCAACTGGTAATTATTTATTACCATTAGTAGCAATGGTTCTCTGCTGGCTGATTCTTTACAATTTACGCCAACAGGTTGATGGAGTAATTGCCGATGAATGCGATTATGCCCTCGCCGGTAAAGCTGCCCGCTACACCATTACCGCTTTTAGTGTTTTACTAGCTTTAGCATTTTTTGTTTTAATGCATTTTGCTGGCAAAAATCCTGAACTCTATAACTTTGCCATGATCTCTTCTTATTTGGTTTGTGGTATTATGCTTTTGAATTCGGTAATTTTTTATTATCTAAAATTAAAAATGAAAACTGAAAAGCGCGGTTTTAAAGCTTGGATTAAAACTTTTGGTATTTATTTTATTATTGCCCTTATTTTTGCAGCCATATTCGCTGCTGGCAGCTTAAGACTAATTAGTGGCGAAGATGAGTGGCTTTGTAATAATGGGCAATGGATTAAGCATGGCCAACCATCAGCACCGCAGCCAACCGAAATTTGCCCCCTAGAAAATTATGCAAAATAACATTAAAGAATATAGACAAAAATTGGGAATTACCCAAGAAGAATTAGCCAAACAAGCAGGAATTAGGCGTGAAACAATAGTTTTCTTGGAACAAGGAAAATATAATCCATCTTTGAAACTAGCGCACGATGTTGCTGTTGTTTTGCAAACCACTATTGAAAATTTGTTTATTTTTTAAAATCAAAAAACAAAAACAAAAAAAGACTCAAAAAATTGAGTCTTTTTTTAATGGCGGAACGGACGGGACTCGAACCCGCGACCTCTGCCGTGACAGGGCAGCGCTCTAACCAACTGAGCTACCGAT
This sequence comes from uncultured Gammaproteobacteria bacterium, assembly GCA_964498085.1. Taxonomy (GTDB): domain Bacteria; phylum Patescibacteriota; class Patescibacteriia; order Patescibacteriales; family UBA12465; genus CAINDR01. The sequence continues at coordinate 10,285 of CAZCFX010000013.1, read as the reverse complement.
CCAGATGAAAAAACCACCCTTAGTGGTCATTGGAATAATAGCAAAAAGATTTTTTCTTGTCAAAAAGCTATCCCTATTGCAAAATCCAAAAAAATAAGCTATTATTGTCGTATCAGGGACCTTCTATAGGGTCATTATTTTTATCCAAAAATATGAAAGAACAAAGTCAAAATCCAAACATTATTAGTGCTGAAGATATTGCAAAAATTGAGAAAGCCCTTCTTGCTCAAAAAAAACAAATCATGAATGATTTGAAAGGTATTTCTGGTAAAGATTCCCACGAATCTGATAATATTGGTGCCAAATTTCCTGAATACGGCTACAAAGTGGACGAAAACGTTCAAGAGATTTCTGATTATTCAACCAACTTGGCAACCGAAAAAATATTTGAAAGCACTCTCAAAGATATTGATAATACTCTCAACCGCATCAAAAACGGTACTTATGGTATTTGTAAATATTGCCAAAACCCAATTGCTCCAAAAAGATTAATTGCCAGACCAACTGCTAGCTCCTGTATTGATTGCAAAACTGAACTTCAAGAAAATGACTAAAACTTCTTTCTATAAAAACCCAAAAAACATAGCGATTATCATGGCTATGTTTTTTATTGTTGATCGTATTCTGAAATATTTTGCGGTCAGAAATTTATTACCAAAATTATCTTTGGGTAGTATTTTTAAATTAGCCTTTACACCAAATAGCTTTATTTCCTTTTCTCTTCCTCTCTCTGGAGCGCCTTTATGGATCCTGATTTCTTTGATAATTTTTGTTTTGGTTTTTTATATTATTTATTTGATTATTAATAAGAAGTCGGAGACCTTGGAAGTAGTTCTCTTGGCGACAATTCTTTTTGGTGCAATTGGCAATATAATTGATCGCCTAAATTACGGCTTTGTTATTGATTATTTAGAGATAAAGAATTTTGCGGTCTTTAATTTTTCAGACGCCATGATTTGTCTTGGCGCGTTTAGTATTATTGTCTCAAATCTTTTTCACAAAAGAGAAAAAATAAAAAAGAGCTAATTCTGTTAGCTCTTTTATTTTATATTGATTTTTCTCTTATTTTCGCTAATTGATTTGATTTTTATTGTCTTGGCTCGACGGGGTAGAATATTTTTCGCTTTATCTCCCCATTCCACAATCGTCAAGACTTCTGGATCATCAAAATACTCCATTGCCCCAATAGCTAACAAGTCCTGAGCACTATTTAGGCGATAGGCATCAATATGACAAATAAATTTTATACCAGAAGTTTTTGCTGTTTGATAAATATTCATTAAGGTAAAGGTTGGACTTTTTACTCCTTTTTTTATCCCCAAAACCTCACTAATACCTCTAGTTAAAACTGTTTTGCCCGCACCAAGATTGCCGATCAAAGAAATAATATCGCCCCCACGCAAAGTTGAGGCGATTTTGTTTCCGATTGCCAAGGTTTCTTGTTCATTATTACTAATAAATTCCATACCACTATTTTAGTCTGGAAAAATAAAAAAAGGAAGACTTGTAATCACTACAGGGCTTCCTTATATCCACTAAAAAATTTAAATAACTTTTTTTGTTTGATTTGAAATTGTTTGATTTTCGTTTGTTGGATAAAAATCTAATATTTCCACCTCAGAAAAAATACCAAAATTAACTTTTTCTCCACGAGATTTTCCAATCAAATGGATTAAAGATGGACAAACATTAGTGCTGTAGGCATAACCATCGACAATTCTCGAAAATTTACCTATTTTTTTGTCTTTAAAGATGACAGTGTCACCAATCTGAATTTTTTCTTGGTTAGAATAATCAACTTCAATTTCATAAAATTTTCCCAAATTAACAACTAATCGGTTTAATTCTTTCACTGCCAATAAATTGTCATTGCTATCAGGCATGTCCTTATTAATATTAAGGGCTGTTTCTTTTACTTCTTTTTCTAAAAATATTTTTCTTTCTTTCGCTTTTTGATGAGCAAATTTTGAAATTAAAATTTTTTCGTCTAAATTTACAACCTTTACGTTGTTTTTGTTCTTTTCCATTAGTTTTTCTCCTTTTTATTTATTTGTTAATGAAAATTATATTAAAAACCCACATTGGATTTTCAATGTGGGCGCACGAGGATTCGAACCCCGGACCCCTTCGGTGTAAACGAAGTGCTCTAACCAGCTGAGCTATACGCCCCAAAAAAAGCCGAAGCTTTTTATGAAAACAATTTTAATATTGGAAACTTTGAGTGGGCGAAAGAGGACTCGAACCTCCACGGCCTTGCGGCCACAAGCCCCTCAAGCTTGCGTGTCTACCAATTTCACCATCCGCCCCAAAAACCAAATTATTTTTTGACAGTTTTTACTACTGTTTCTTTCAAACGTTTCTTGTAGCCTTTTTTCAAGTAGTTCAATTTGGCACGGCGAACATCAGCAACTTTCTTGATTTCTATTTTGGTAATGGTTGGTAAATTTAATGGAAAGATTTTTTCTACACCAACACCATCAGAAATTTTGCGAACAGTGATTGTTGATCCTTTTTCTTTCCCGTGTTTACGAGCAATAATCATTCCTTCAAAATATTGAATTCTTTCTTTTTCTTCACCTTTGGAGTTTAATTCTTTAATTTTTTGGTGAATACGCACAGTCATTCCTGGCTTCAATTCTGAATCCTGGGTGATAGTCTTATCTCTCTTTGCTTCGCCGGATTTGACGGCAGTAGTTTTCTCGGCCATATTATTTGCTAATTTATTATTGAAACAATGAAACCTCCAGAATTACTCGAGGTCTTAGTCTTGCTTAATATTATAATGAATAATATTCGAAGTCAAGTACCAACTTTCTAAGTTTTACATTTTAATTGAATTTTGTCAAGACCAGACAATTCTCCGTTTGCGCTTGAGCTAAAATTATCATATTATATTATAATAATCAGACAAACGAACGGCAAATCTTTGCCTTTATTTTTTTACTATGTATTTAGAAAAACTAGAAATTCAAGGCTTCAAATCCTTCGCTACCAAAAATTCCCTCCTTTTTCCTGGAATTATTAACGAAAAAAGACGCGGAATCACCTCAATTGTCGGTCCAAACGGCTCCGGCAAATCCAATGTTGCCGACGCTGTTCGCTGGGTTTTGGGTGAACAAAGTTTAAAAACTCTACGCGGCAAAAAAAGCGAAGATGTGATTTTTTCTGGTTCAGACCAAAAAAACAAGCTAAGCATGGCTGAGGTTTCTTTGTTTTTAAACAATGAAGACAAAAGCGCCATCAAAATTTCCCGCGAAGAAGGCGAAGAAGATGTTCGTGATGAAAAAGGAAAATCATTTTTTGATTATGCTCAAATTGTTATTACTCGCCGTCTTTTCCGAAGTGGCGAAAGTGAATATTTGATCAATGGACAAAGAGTTCGCCTAACCGACATTCAACTTTTATTAGCCAAAGCAAATTTTGGCCAAAGAACATATAGCGTGATCGGCCAAGGAATGGTTGAAGGATTTCTCAACACAAATGCCTCGGAACGAAAAGATTTTTTTGATGAAGCGACCGGCGTCAAACAATTTCAGATTAAACGCGAAGCTGCTCTGAGCAAATTACAAAGCAGCTATGAAAATCTTCAACAAGTGGACATGCTACTAACAGAAATTAGGCCACGTTTGAAAATTCTTACTCGCCAAGTAGAAAAACTAAAAAAACGCAGCGAGTTAGAAAGTGAATTGAAGGTTTATCAATTAGAATATTACAGTTTTATCTGGCAAGAAATCGATAGTCGTCTTTCAGATTTTAATCGTCGCTTTTTGGATTTGGAAAAAAATCAAATTGAGAAGACTCAAAGACTAGAAAAATTAAATCAAGAACTAAATAAAATAAAAACTGACGACCGTTCCGCAGAATTAAGAGCCGTAGAATTAGAATTGGAACAACAACGAAACGAAAGAAATAATTTGGTTGGACAATTAGCTCGCCTGCAAGCAGAACTTGAATTAAATCTAGAAGCCCAAGGGCAATTTGATGTTAGCTGGTTAAATAAAAAACAAGGAGAACTCACTGAACAAAAAACTCAAATTTTTTCAGAAATTTCTAGTTTAGAAATTGATTTAGAAAATCCAAACGAAAAACCTTTACAAGAAAAACTCTCAGAAATCGAACAAGATATCAGAAAAGCTGGTGAATTAAAAAAACAAATTTACACAAAAAAAGAAGAACAAGAAAGATTATCAAAACAAATCAATCGTTTGGACGCAGTGATTGAAGCAAATTTGGAAGCGCAAGGACAATTCGATGTTAGTTGGTTAAACAACAAACAAGAAGAACTCTTGAAACAAAAATCACAAATCGAAGAAGAAATTAGCCAATTAAAAACTAGCATCTCTAATCTTCAAGAAAACGAATTAAGCCAACAATTATCAAAAGTTGAACAGAAAATTAACGAACTAAACAATCTAATCAGAGAAGCTAATCGCTGGCTTGAACAAAACAAAAACAAAGACAACAAAGAAGAGATTAGCCGTTTGGTTAATGAGTTTTTGGATGGTTTGGAAAAACTAGAAAAAGAAAGTGATCTTGAATTAATCAAAAAAGAATTAAAAAAATTAAAGGCTGATTTTGAAAAAGACATCACTGAATTAATTACCGGGCAGAACGCCGAAAAATTATCTGAAATAAAAAATTATCAAGATGAAATTATTTCTCTCAGTACCGAGAAGCAAGTTTTGATCAACAAAATAAACGAAGAAAGATTACAAGCCTCTTCAGCGAGAGAAAGAGTCCGTTTATTGAGCGACCAAATTCTCAACATCGATAGAGAAATAAATGATATTGCCAGCAAGATTGCCAAAGCTAGCGTGAAATTTGACGCCGAAAAAATTAACCAAGAAAAACAAGTTATCGCCAAATCAGCTGAAGTATTAGGTTTGGAAATTTCCGAATTAGAAAAAAATATTAATGCTCTAGAAAGATACAATGAAAGACAAGATATTATTGCCAAAATAAACGAAGCTCGTCTGAATCTTTCCGCCAAACGTGAACGCGTTCGATTACTTAAATCCCAAATCGCCAACATTGATCGAGAATTAGAAGACATTGCCAGTAAGATTGCCAAAGCTAGCGTGAAGTTTGATACCGAAAAAATTAACCAAGAAAAAAATATCCTGAATGAAAAAATTTCAGCAGTGGATGAAAAAATTAAAAGCATCAAAGAAAAAGCAAACGTTCTAGAAGAAGCTCGCCAAGGAGAAAAAGAAAAATTATTTGCTGCTCAAAAAGCGATTCAAAATTTGCAAAACGAAGTGAATCTTTTAAACAACGAAATTAACGAAATAAAAGTTAATGCCGCTCGCCAAGAAACTAGATTGGAAGATTTGGAAAATGATATTCGTGAAGATGAATTGCAATTAACTGAAATAAAAAATAATCCAAGAATAGAAAATCTTGATCGCGAAAAAAGTGCCAAAAAAATTACCGACTTAAAAAATCAATTAGAACAAATCGGCGGCCTTGATCCAGAAACCGAAAAAGAGTATGAAGACACCAAATCTCGTTTTGATTTTTTGAGTGAACAAACAAACGATCTGAATGAAGCCATCAAATCTTTAGAAAAAATTATTAACGAGCTAGACGTTAATATCAAAAATCGATTTGAAGAAGAATTCAAACAGATTTCTTCAAAATTCAGTGAGTATTTTAAAATTTTGTTCAATGGTGGGGAAGCAAAAATTATTAAAGTAGAAAATCTTGAAGAAGAAAAAATTAATGAAGAAGAAGCTGGCGGTTTGGTTGCTGAAAAATTAAAAACCATTAAAAATCTCCGCAAACTAAATGCTACTGGTTCAGGTGGTATTGAAATTCAAGCAATTCCTCCTGGTAAAAAAATTCAAAACGTTGCTATGCTTTCTGGTGGCGAACGCGCTTTAACAGCCATCGCTTTAATCTGCGCCATTATTAGTGCCAATCCTTCACCTTTTGTGGTTTTGGATGAAGTTGATGCTGCCTTGGATGAAGCAAACTCTGAACGTTTGGCAAAAATTCTTGATGATCTTTCTCAACAAACTCAATTTATCTGCATTACTCATAATCGAGCTTTAATGAAGAAGGCAAACATTCTTTATGGCGTCACTATGCAGTCTGACGGAGTTAGTAAGTTGTTGAGTATTCGTCTGGAAGACGCTCCGGCAACTCGTTAGGATTTGTTTAACCAAAATTTATCAAGCCTTTGTTAAAATAAGATCATTAATAATGGTCTTATTTTATTTTTATGGCTCACAAAATATTTTGCGCTTCCTTGCTCGGCTTGGAAGCTGTCTTGGTGGAAATTGAAGCTGATCAAGGCGGTGGAGAACTGGGGAAAATTAGTATTGTTGGTTTGCCGGATGCTTCCGTTAATGAATCACAAGAACGCATTCGCAGTGCCATCAAAAATAGCGGTTATGAATTCCCAAAAAGAAAAATAACCGTTAACTTGGCACCAGCTGGCATTAGAAAAAGGGGTTCTCAATATGATTTGCCAATTGCGTTGGCAATTTTGGGTTTAAAAAACAAAATAAAAATTACCCCACGAAAATTTTTTATCGTTGGCGAGCTTTCTTTGTCTGGCAAAACCAAAAAAATAAAAGGAATAGTTCCTCTGATTATTTTAGCCGCTCAGCAAGGATTTACCGAGGCCTTCGTACCGGAAGAAAATTTATCAGAAGCTTCCATAATCAAAGAAATAAAAATTTTTCCAATTACTTCTTTAAATCAACTAGCAGATTTTGTCTTCAAAGGAAAAACTTTAATTTCTCAAAAAATAACTCCACCAAATTTACCAAAAATAGATAGTGAAATATTTTGGCAAAAAATTCATGGACAAAATCAAGCCAAAAGAGCAGCGGAAATTTCTTTGGCTGGCGGTCATCACCTATTAATGATTGGTCCACCAGGTAGTGGCAAGACGATGATTGCCAAAGCAATGTCAAAATCCTTGCCACCAAATGAGAAAAAAGAATCATTAGAAATTGCCTGCATTAAAAGCCTCTGCGGATTACCTTTTAATAATACCTCATATTCTCAAGGATTATTTCGTGCGGTACACTCCTCTTCTTCCAAACTAGCAATTTTGGGTGGCGGAAAAATAATGCGTCCAGGAGAAATTTCTCTTAGTCATCATGGTATTTTATTTCTCGATGAATTCACTGAATTTTCAAAGACAATTATCAATTCCTTAAGACAACCAATGGAAGAAAATGAGATTTTAATTTCTCACGCCGAAGAATCCTGTTTATTTCCTTGCTCTTTTATTTTAGTGGCGGCAGCTAATCCTTGTCCTTGTGGATATTTTGGCGACAAAAAAACAACCTGTCGCTGTCGACCTTCAGAACTTGTGCGTTATCGACAAAAATTTCCTGGACCAATTTTAGATCGCTTTGATTTAAGAATAAGCCTTAGCCGCGCCTCTGAAAACAAACAAGAAAATTATTACCCGTCCTTAAAAAATATTATTAATGCCCGCCAAATCCAAGCCAAAAGAGGTTTTTTGAATGGCCGCTGTCCAGAAAATAAACTTACATTTTTAGATGAATTAGGAAAAGAAGAATTGGATTTTTTTCAAAGAGCCAGTAAAAAATTAGATTGCTCCGAAAGAGCAAAAGTAAAAATATTAAAAATTGCCAGAACAATTGCTGATTTAGCCGAAGAAAAAGAGATAAAAATTGAACATTTATCCGAGGCTTTAAGTTTGCGGAGCAACGATACAATTTGCTATAATTAGATTGATATAAACAATTTTATCCTAATCAATCCAAGTATTTGGAAATGTTAATCATATGAACAAAAAATTGGTCGTTTTGTTTTTATTATTTATCTTTATTATTACTTCCGGTTTTGGCTGTAAAGCGCCTAGTAAGGAAGTCAAAAAAGCGACTGAACCAATTACCTTGGAATATTGGAGAGTTTTTGACGACTCTGACGCTTTTACTGAAATTATTGCCAAATACAAAGTTCTTCACCCAAACGTTACCATCAATTATCACAAATACCGCATTGAAGAATATGAATCTGAATTAATCAACGCCATGGCTGAAGATCGCGGTCCAGATATTTTTTCTGTCCACAATACTTGGGTAAAAAAATACGAAAACAAAATTGCGCCACTTCCTGAACAAATCACCATGGCTTATCAGGTAGAAAAAACCGGCATCCAAAAAGAAACCGTTTCAGAAATGAGAACCACAAAAAGTTTAACCATCAACGACCTCCAACGTTTGTTTGTTGATGTGGTTGCTAATGATGCAATCATTGATGGAAAAATTTTTGGCCTACCTTTATCAGTTGACACTCTGGCTTTGTTTTACAATAAAGATCTTTTCAATAGTGCCGGCATTGCCAACCCACCAATGTATTGGGACCAAGTCTTTCAGCAGGATGTAAAAAAATTAACCAAACAAAACAATAAAAGAGAAATCATCCAATCTGGCGTTGCTTTGGGTAGTAGCAAAAATATCTCTCGTTTCAGTGATATTTTGATTGCCTTAATGCTGCAAAATGGCAGCACTATTGTAGAAAACAACCAAGTTCTCTTCCATAAAATTCCTGAGAGATTGGCTAGTTCTGGCTACAATCCTGGCCTGGGTGCTTTGGTCTTTTTTACTGATTTTAGTAATCCAATCAAAGAAGTTTATTCTTGGAACGAAACTTTGCCACAATCCTTGGAGATGTTTATTAGCGGAAACTTGGCGATGACTTTTGGTTATTCCTATGATTTGCCAACCATCAAGGCACGCGCACCAAAAATGAATTTTTCTGTAGTAAAATTGCCTCAAATTTCTGGCAATCCAGAAGTTAATATGGCAAATTATTGGTTAGAAACTGTTTCAAAAAAAAGTAAATATCAAAATGAAGCTTGGGATTTTGTTCAATTTGCCATCAAAGAAGAACAAGTAAAATCTTATTTAAACAAAACTAAAAAACCAACCGCTCTTCGTTCGTTAATTGATTTTCAAAAAAGCGATGCCAACTTAGAACCTTTTGTTTCTCAAGTTTTAACTGCTAAAAGCTGGTACCATGGAAGCAACCCGGCTGGAGCAGAGCAGGCCATTGGCGATATGATCACCAATGCTGCTCAAAATTACGAACAATTGCAAGAAGTTTTGGAATTTGGAGCAAACCAAGTGCAACAAACTCTACAATAATTATATGAAAATAAAAAAAATCATTAGTGCTTTGTTTGTTTTAAGTTTTTTGTTTCTTAGTCCATTAGCGGCCAAGGCTGCAGCTGCCGATTTAACTATAATAAAAAATACCAACCCAAATTATGCGGATGGTAGCTATCAACTAAATGACGTCCAGGAAATGGTTGTGGATTTAGCTAACACAATTTTACAGGTAGTTAGTGTTCTCACTTTTATTATGTTTATTTATGGCGGCGTTCTTTTTCTAATTTCCGCCGGTAATGCCAATAGTGTTAAAAAAGCAAAAAAAATAATTATTGCCGCTATTGTTGGCTTGCTTATTGTTTTTGTTAGTTATACTGCGGTGCAATTCTTTATTGGCACCCTTACTGACGTTCCAGAATATCAATTGGAAAAAAAGTAAATTTAAGTTTTGTTTTCATGAATCATTCTTTATTGAGAGACATTAATGCTTCTTATGGCATCGGTAATCAGCTAAAAACTGCCCGCGAAAAACTGGGCTGGCGCTTGGAGGATGCGGAAAGAAAAACTAGAATTAGAGTAATCTACCTCAAAGCCCTAGAAGAAGAACGTTTCAATATTATTCCTAGCGGGCTTTATGCTGAAAAATATCTCAAAAGATATGCCAAGTTGTTAAAATTACCAGTGGAAAAAATTTATCAAGAGTTCAAAGAAAATGGTCCAACATTTGAACCGAGTGATCCTTTTGAAAAAAAAGTTTTGAGTAAAAAACAATTAATTTCTTTCCCGAAATTATTGCGCCGAGTAGCTTTTGCTTTGGTAATTCTTTTTTGTGTTTTTTATCTTTTGATTTATTTTAAAAAAATGTTTTTTCCGCCTCGCTTGACCATCTATTCACCTACGGCAAATTTTATTTCCCAAGAACAAACGGTTGTTGTTTCCGGTAATGTTGAAGCGGAATCTGATCTAACAATCAATGACGAAACTATTCCAAAAGACAAACAAAATAATTTTTCCCAAAAAATTAGTTTAAAAAAAGGAATTAATGTTATTACTATTAAAGCAAAAAAGAAATATAGCCGAGAAAAAATAATCACCCGCCAAGTGCTGGTGGAATAAAAATATGAATAATTTATTTGACATAAATCTTATTTTGCATAAAATAGGAATCACCGAGGGCTGGCAAGTTT
>CAZCFX010000012.1:0-16350 GCA_964498085.1 uncultured Gammaproteobacteria bacterium | reverse complement strand
AAAAAGTTTATACTATCCAAAAATAATAAACTTTTTCCAATGTCAACAATTTCTCTCTTAGCGTTTTTCATGGCTGTTTATTTTTTATTTATTTTTAATTTACAAATTGATTTTCTAGATTAACATCAAAACAAAAGATTGTCAAATAAAAAGTCGGTCTTTTTGGGGACCGACTCATGTTTTTTCATTCCTCTTCGGAAGACAGGGGTTGCTAATTTTCTTATGAAAATCGTTAAGTTCTTCTTTGTTTTTAAAAACAATCTCTTTCTTTTGATTGTTAACAAAAAATAATTTCATTATTTTTTCTTTGTCGTTTTTTTTATTGATATGTTCAATTTCTAATATTCTCTCTAAAAAAAATACAAATCCTGGAAAAAAAATAAAACTATAATAATCAATTTCACTAGAAATTTTTACAAATTCTTCTTTAACCTCCTCAAAAGAAGTGAATGGGATAGATAGGGTTGCATTATTAACAAAAGAAATTTCTATTTGCCAAGGAGCTTTTTTTTCTTTTCTCTCTTTAATTAAAAAATAAACAATATGTTTAAGATTAAAAATATTCCCATAAGAATCTCTAAAATCAAAACCATCTCGCTGTAGAGAAAATTCTAGTTGTTGGAGGCAAATAATTGCTTCCGCTTCACTTTCATAGTGCTTTTCGGCATAAATTTCTTCCACTAATGTATTCATCCTAATTACCCAATCGGATTTAGCAACATTAATTATGGAAAAGAAAGTTATTTTATCTTTATAAAAAACTCTCCCACTAAAATTAATAGTTTTTCTTTTCATGATTGAAAAAATTTTTTGGTTTTTATTATAATTGTTAATTTGCTGGTTTAATATTTAAAAATAACCTAAAATACAAGAAAAGTCAATCCTTAAAGAAGGGATAAAGCGAAGCTAAAATAATAAACATTATTCCCAAAGGATGATTAAGATAAGGGGTAAAAATATTGAGAACCATTAAAGCAATTAAAGCTCCGGCAAAGGCTGAACCAAAAGAGTTTTTTAACTCCAAATTGGCCTTTATTATTTTGATCAATAAATACAAATAAGCCAAAACCCCAAACAAACCAAGTTTTAGCCACAAATCTAGCCAACCCCACTCAAAAGCATAGGTGGTATAAGTGCCGGAAGGATCAATTTCTAAAACTCTTGGATCGCTAGCCTGATAGGTCACCGTAGCGCCAAATCCTGAGCCCAAAATCGGCTCAGATTTAATCTTTTTGCCCAATTCTGGAAGTAGTGCCCAACGAGAAGCAGTGGCCGCTTCATTCGGATTTATTTCCGCTCGAGAAGTTAAAGAAGAGACGGAAAAATCCTTTTTTGGTTGAGGATAAGGAAACTTGGCCAAGCCCATCACCAAAGAAAAACCCAGGATAGCAAAAACAGCAGCTAGTGCCCAAGATTTTAACCATTTGCGCCAAGGAAAATAAACCAAAGAAATAATTGCCGCGGCCAATCCTCCACCCAACATACCAACCCAGAAGGAACGAGAAAAACTAAGAATAATTACGGCAGCGGAAATAATTAAAGCGAGAGCCGAAAAAATTTTCTCTCTTTTCTCTTTAGTAAAAGAAAAAATAAAAAAAGCAAAGAACCAGCTAAACAACAAATAAATTTGCGATTGAAAAAATACGCGATAAGAACCATTGGGCATTAGGGTTACTTCACCAACGCCAGTAGTACGAATCCAACGATATAAACTATATACTGAATCAAAAGAAAAATGAGTAAAGATAAAAAGCATCGCGAGCGATTTAATCGCCAACCAAGAAACAGCCGCGCTACTCACGACAAAAATATTCTGCCAAATTTTCTTTCTATTCTCTGCTCGTGCAAAATAATCAAGCCAAGGGAAAATAATTAAAAAATAAAGCCAACCATTTAAATCAAAAAACCAATTGCTAAAAGCATTATGTTTCACCAGAGCAATCCCTACTCCCAAAACCACAAAAGCGGCGACGAGAAAATAATTTTTTAGTAAAGGAAGTTTTTTAAAAACAGATAAAGCTTTTTGGCGATCGGTAAAATAATTTCTGGCAAAATTTAATGACCAGAAAAGCATCAAGACTGCCCAAAATGCAATACGCAAAGAAATCTGGCGACCGTTTAAATCAAAATAAAATAAATAACCTTTGGAACCAATTATTAATTCAACCAGAGAAACAAAAAGAGCAGCCGGAAAACGATAGGCACACAAAAAAGCAAAGGCAGTTACTAGTGCCATAAAAGCAAAAACATTCACTTCCCCACTAAGATAACCGAGATAAGAAATTGCTTCCAAGAGAAAAATAATTCCCAAAGTTAAAAAATATTTATTTTTAAAATATTTTTTGTTGATCATAGATTGTGTTTCTTTTTGATTATTTTCATGGCCGCGCGATATCTTTTTACCGCTGGCAAAAATGGACATAGTTTATAGGCGAAACCTGGCAACCAAGTACTCATCGTGCCGCCAGTCGCTACTGAATACAAAACTTCCGGTACAAAAATCCCCCCGTGACCTTCCTCTAAAATTGTTAACCACAAATCCCAGTCTTGGAATTTTTTAATACTTTCATCCCAACCACTAGCCGGAAAAGCGGAACGACGCAATAAAGCCATTGGATTAATGTATGGCATTTGGCGCATTTTGTGAGCATCGAAAGGACCAACTTTGAATAATTTCTTGCCGAATAAAAATGAAGAGTAGGCATAGCTAGCTTCCGGATGAGCTTCCAAAGTTAAACGAAGTTTTTCTAGCAAGTCTGGTTTCATGACAACATCGGCATCACAGAAAAATAAATAATCACCTTTGGATTCTCGAAAGCCACGATTACGAGCAGCTGGCGCGCCTTGGTTTTCTTGACGGAAAAAAGCATAACAACCTTCACCACGCAAACAAGAATTTCCGGCCGCTAAAATAAAATCACCAAAAACTTTTTCGGGATTATCTTTGGAGCCATCATCAACGATAATTACTTCAAAATCTTGATCAGTCTGGGTGGCAATACTTTTGAGAGTCGCCTCTAACTTATCTGCTTGATTGTACACGGGAATAATAATAGAAATCATATTAAATTAAAAATTGATAAAATTTTTCTGCTTGGCTATTCCAGAAAAAAGATTGGGCATGAATTTTTCCTTGCTGTCCCATTTTGTGACGCAAGTTTTCATCTTCCGCCAAAACTTGAATCGCCTTGGCCAAATCTTCGGCACTTTCTGGGTTGAGCAAGAAACCAGTTTCACCATCAATCACGGCATCGGCAACACCACCGGAATTCCCGGCAATCACTGGCTTTTGGCACAGCCCTGCTTCCAAATAAACAATACCAAAACCTTCAAAATCACCGGCAATATTGCGAGAAGGCATAATAAAAGCGGAGCAGCGATTTAAAAGTTCCCATTTTTTTTCATTCTCTACCAAGCCAGTAAAAATAATTTTCTGACGTAAATTTTCCGAAAGCTTATTAACTAAATTTTTTAAATATTCTTCATCGGGTCCAGTGCCAGCAATTGTGTAAGTGAAACCGGACCACCAATTTTTTGTGGCACAATTTTTTTCCAAAATTTCCAAAGCGGCAATCACTTGATCAATTCCCTTGCGACGAACCAAACGACCCAGAGATAATAAATTAAAATTATCGTTTGTCACTGCTTGGACAAATTTCTCATCTTCCGGTGAGATACCAGGATTAACGACAAAAATTTTAGTGGCCCAAGCTGGATTAATTTCTTTTAATTTATTGGCGGTAAAATTATTGGCACAAACAATTTTCGTAGCTCGATTAACGATTAAACGACTAATAAATTTCTTGCGTCCACTAAAAGCCAAGCTCAAATCCATGCCATGAAAAACTAAACAATATTTTAGTGGTTGAAACAAGGAAAGCAAATAAGCGGCGGTGCCCAAAGGAAGAATCTGACCAACCAACAACCAATCGGCAGCACTGGCTTTCAATTCTTTCTTCACCGCAAAAATACTTTTGAACCACTTTGGCCAAAAATTTTTTGCCAATAACTTGCCGGCGGAATTATCCAAAACGGTTAGTTCTTGATTCGGCCAAAACTTTACTAAATGAGAATAGTAATGACTAACCCCGCCAGTATTGCTCAGATTATCGATTGTGATTAATAAAGTTTTCATTTTTTTAAATGGAAAGATTGAGCAATACTAAGCACATCTTCTTTTTTGAATCCACCAAACAAATATAGTGCCGCAAAATAAGAAACCATTCCCACCAACACAGAAACGAACAAAGGAATATATTTATCCGATACAAAAACAATTAAACCCATCAAAGCCGAAGCAGCGATTGTTTTTCCCAGGACCGCCAAATTTTTCTTACCTCGATAATCAATAATTTTTTTGGCTTCACGTAAACCAAGAATGGTCATCAACATGTTGGTTAATAAAACAGTGATACTGGCACCAACGGCTTGGAATTTTGGAATTAAAATAAAATTCAAAACAATACTGACCAACAAAACAATGCCGATATTGAGAGTGTTCTTCTTTTGTCTGTCACAAGCATTAAGCAAAGAACCAATTGGGAAATTAATAAAAATAAAGAAGAGGGCAACAATCGAAATTTGCAATGGCAAAGCGGCAGCGGCGTAATCGCTTTTGAAAATCAAAACCAAACGATCAGCCAAAACAATTGCACCAATAATAATTGGCCAAGAAATCATGATTAAATAATTCAAAGCTCGTTCAAAAGTAATCGCTAATTGCGAACGATTCCCTTGCCAATAAGCACTCATCGCTGGATAAAGCGAAGCGGTAAAAGCGGATGGCAAAAATTGCAAAGCAAAAATAATTTTGAAAGCCACTTGATATAAACCAACTTGTACATCACCCGCCAATTGAGAAAGTAAAACTGAATCTAAATAAGTATAGAGTTTTTGAAAAATAGCATAAACCGCAAAAGGCCAAGAAATAAAAAGCATCTCGTAAACTGTTTGCTTATTGAAAGCGAGATGCAAACGAACACCAATTTTGCAGCGGACGATATACCAGGAAAAAAAGAAATTAAAAATACTAGCAAGCGCCAAAACCAGCATTGCCACCAAGACACCATAATTAAAATACAAAGCCAGACCACCAAAAACTAAAACAATTAACTGAAAAATAACGGAAGAAATGCTTTCATATTTTAAGTTATGAAAACCGCGAGAAACCGAAAAGAAAGTATAAGTAAAAGAATCCAAAATCATGGAGATGGAAGAAATCAAAGCCAATTTCATGATTAAAGAGTCGTAGCCCAAAACTTTTACGGTTACAACTACGGCAAACAAAGCCAAAATGGCCAAAGGGATTTTGATGGCCGCAACATTACCCAGAAGTCTTTTGGAATCTTCCGGACGTTTGGCAATTTCTCGGGTTAAAACATTAGCAAAACCAAGATCAACAATAATTGCGAAAATAGTGGTTAAGGAGATGGCCAAATAATATTTTCCCAATAAAGCTGGCCCAAAAGCCCTGGCGAGCAAGGCAAAATAAGAAAATGAGATTATTTTCTGTAATATTAGGGCAACTGTCAAATATGAAGTGTTTTTGGCGATGTTATTTACTTTATTCATAGACTTTCAGTGTAGCAAACTTTTTTTATTATAACAGCTATTGATTCTTTTTAAAAGTTATGATAATATCATTTTTAGCGCCTTCTGAGGCCTAATTTTTTTTATTAAATATTGATCGCCATTGTTATGAAAAAAGACATTCACCCACAATACAACGACGAATGCAAAGTAACTTGCGTTTGCGGTGACTCCATGATTGTTGGTTCCGTTGAAAAGGAAATCAAAGTCGAACTTTGTTCTAGTTGCCATCCTTTCTACACCGGTAAACAGAAACTCGTTGACAGCGCTCGTCGCGTTGAGAAGTTTGAAAACAAATCTAATTTGCAAGAAAAACTTTCTCAAGAAAGAAAAGGTAAAAAAGTAAAAACTGCTGCTCGCTCCGCAGAAAGAGCCAAAAAAGAAGTAAAAGTAAAAGCAGACAGCTTTGCCAAAATTGCCCAAGTTAAATTAGGTAAATAGCTACTTCGATAAAAAAAGCAATCGGTTCGTTTTATGATATAATAATCATATCCGCCGGTTGCTTTTTGTTTTGAGAAATAAAAAAGGCCGCCAAAGATAATGGGCAATATTTGTAAAGGGTGTAAAGATTTTCTCTTTACATAGGAGAACCCAAACAAATTTGCTTTTCATTACTTTGAACGGCCGAATGTTCCTTATTAAAATTTTTATTTTAATAAGGAAAAAAATTAAGTTACTAACCAACAAAACATAATTTTTTTGTAGAAAAATAATACCACATATTAAAAAATTAAGCAATATGTTTGACCATATAAAAGCGAAATTCGCTAAAATTGAAGAAGAATTAGCCAATCCAGAGCTAGCCAATCAGCCCGCTGAAATGATTAAAATTTCTCGCGAGCATTCTTCCCTGCGCGAAGTAATGGAAATGATTAATTCGCTGGAAAAAATTCAAGCGCAAATCAAAGACAATCAAGAAATCTTGGAAAACGAAAAAGATCCAGAATTGAAAGCGATGGCCAGTGAAGAGTTAGCACCGCTAGAAGCAGAAGTGGCTCGTCTCAACGAAGCAATTGACGAAGAACTTCACCCAGCCAATCCAAATGACAAAAAAAATGCAATCGTGGAAATTCGTGGTGGTGCTGGCGGTGATGAGTCCGCTCTTTTTGCTGGTGACCTCCTAAGAATGTATTCTCGTTTTTGTGAAAGAAGCGGATTGAAGATGGAGATGCTCGATTCCAGCTTGATTGGTCTTGGCGGCATCAAAGAAGCAATTTTTTCCGTCAGCGGAAAGAATGCTTTTGGCTTATTAAAATACGAAGCTGGTACTCATCGCGTTCAACGCGTTCCAGAAACCGAAAAGCAAGGTCGTGTTCACACTTCCACTGCGACAGTTGTTGTTCTTCCAGAAGCGGAAGAAGTTGATATTGAAATCAAAGCTAATGATTTGAGAATTGATACTTTTTGTTCTAGTGGACCAGGCGGTCAATGCGTTAACACCACCTATTCCGCAATTCGCATCGTTCATATTCCAACCGGCATCACTGTTTCTTGTCAGGATCAAAAATCACAACATCAAAACAAAGAAAAAGCGATGCAGGTTCTTCGTTCCAGATTACTCGCCAAACAAGAAGAAGAAAGACAAGCTTCCGAAACTGCTTTACGCAAAAACCAAGTAGGTACTGGCGATCGCAGTGAAAAAATTAGAACCTATAATTTTCCTCAAGATCGAATTACCGATCATCGCATCGGCCAGAGTTGGCACAGCATTGGCCACATTATGGACGGCGAATTGGATGAAATCCTAGCCGCCCTCAAACAAGCCGAACGCGAAGAAATGAAAAAACAATAATTTTCTATGACCATCGGTGCAGCATTAGAAAATGAAAGAAAAAAAATCGGCCACGACCAAAATAAAAAATTGGAATTAGAATTGCTCTTGGCTTTTGTTTTGCAGTGCGACCGCGCTTTTCTGTTGATTAATTATCAAAAAGAAATTAGTGACACAGATTTAAAAAAATATCAGCAGTTTAGCAAAAAACTTCTCAACGATTGGCCACTAGCTTATTTGATTGGTGAACGAGAATTTTATGGTCACTCTTTTTTGGTTAATCCGGCAACTTTGATCCCCCGCCCGGAATCGGAAATGATTGTTGATTTGGTCAAAGAAGAAGTAGAAAAATATTCAACCGCCACTTTAATTGATATTGGTACCGGCTCCGGCTGCTTGATTATTTCACTAGCTGCTGAGTTAAAAAAGAAATTCATTTACTATGGTTTGGATATTTCTGAAAAGGCCTTAACTGTTGCCAAAACTAACGCCAAAATAAATAAAGTAAAAATTAATTTCCGTCAGAGTGATTTACTAAAAAATTTGCCAAAGCAAAAAGGACCAGTATTCTTAATTGCTAATCTTCCCTATCTCACCAAAGAACAAGTCGCTCGTGAAGTAAGCATTAAAAAAGAGCCAAAGAACGCTCTAATTTCTGGTCCAGATGGTTTCAAAGATTATCGCCGCTTATTCAAACAAATTACCCAACGACCAGATTTACAAGATTTTTATTTAATTATCGAAATTGATCCGAGTCAAAAAAAGATTGCTACTGAAGAAATAAAAAAATATTTTCCCAAGAAAAAACTAATCTTTATTAAAGATTTGAGAAAAAAAATTAGATTTGCAATCGTAAAATAAAAAACTCTCCAGCACGGAGAGTTTTTTGTGAAGAAAAATTAATAATTCTTCTTTGTGCTAATCGCAATATTCTCAATAATACCCGCTAGAATAAAACTGGACATGATAGATGAACCACCATAGCTAACAAAAGGCAAGGCAATACCCACGACCGGCATAATACCGAGATTCATCCCAATATTAATAAACATCTCCACAAACAACAAACCTGAGGCGCCAATAATCACATAAGCTTCAAAGTCATTACGTACCCTTTTGAGAAGTAATAAAGAACGAAAAAAGAAAACGGCAAAAAATAAAATTACCAAGAATACACCAAAGAAGCCAAGCTCTTCCGAGATAACCGCAAAAATAAAATCAGTATGCGCTTCCGGTAAAAACTTTAATTGCGATTGAGAACCAAAACCAACCCCCTTACCCATCATTCCACCAGAACCAACCGCAATCATCGCTTGAGAAACATTATAACCCTGCTCCAAAGAATTTTCTCCTGGATTAAAGAAGGTTAAAATGCGTTCTTTTTGATATGGCTTAAAAAACAAAAACCAAGCTAAGGCAAAGATAATTCCGCCGACAGCAAAAATAACTAAAAAATATTTGCGCTTAAATCCAGACAAAAGAATCATCACAAACCAAATTGCCAAAAGCATTAGAGATGAACCAAAATCCGGTTGCAGAAGAATCAAACCAACCAAAATCAAAGTATATAAGCCAGAAACCAATAAATGCTTGGCAGTTTTTACTCTCGTGGAAAGCCGCGCAAAATAATCCGATAAAAAAATAATCAAAATAATCTTTACAAACTCAACTGGTTGGAGATTAAAGCCAAAAATAGTAAACCAACCTTTGGTGTTGCGAATAGTTTCACCAAAAATCAAAACGGCAATCAAAATAATAATCGCAAAAATATAAAGATAACGGCTAACACTTTTCAGCGAATGAAAACTGCAAAGAGAAAAAAATAAAAAACAACCAAGACCAACAATAATGAATAAAATTTGTTTTTTAAAATTCAACAAATCCAACATTTCCTGACCAAGAGCAACACTATAAATTTCCACCAAACCAAAAACTGAAAGCAAAAAGACCGGCAAAAAAATAAGCCAGTCAAAATTTTTTAGACAATTTTTGAGATAATTAAACATAAGCTACTAACGTCGAAAAACTGAGGAGTCCAAAATGTTAATATCGGGAGTAATGATGATTTGCGCACCAGATAGGTTGCCATTTTGCCAAGAAATATTAACTGAACGCTTTTCCAAGGCTTTCAAATCCGCCAAGACAAAACGATTAACACCAATTGGCGTGCCACCACTAGCCAAAACAATATTCAAAGGCACTTCCCAATAGCTATAAGGAGATTTGTTTTCAATCACAAAGGAAAGACTATTTGCTCCAGCAACGGAAGTGATTGCTTTTTGGCTAATCAAGAAATTGGTGCTTTCTTGGTAAAACTTCTGCCAATCAGGATATTGGCGATTATCTATTTTTTTCCAAGAAGTTGATTTAATAATAAATTGATAATTTCCTCCTTTGTTTTCTTGGGACAAAGAAAGAAGATATTTTTCACTCTTCGGCATCACAAAATCGGTTCCACAAGAAAATTCTTCCCCCTTGGAAACAAAACAATAATCAAAAGAAGCAAAATGTTTTTCGTTGCTGTTTTTTATGGAAACTGCCAAATCAATCTTGTCGTCATGAAAAAAAGAAAGCGGCGCCGAAGCAACTAATGGCGCAGCAGTGTTCATCAAATGAACAGCTTGCAAATCAAGACCAATTTTTTCAAAATTTTCCGTCAAGGACTTGTCTTGATCTTTGCCAACTAAAACATAATAAATATAACCGTAAGCGGCATAAACAAAAAAACCAATAGTAATTGAGATTAATAACAGGACCAAAAATTTTATTAAGCTGCGTCGATTTTCACTGAACCAAAGACCAATATTCATCATTCGCAAACTTGGCCTGGAAGGATCACGATAATCCTCAACTTTAAATTTCTGATTTTTGGGTTCTTTATCCATATTATGATATAATAAAAATAATCTTAATTACTTTTATTATATCATAATAACATAAATATGAATAACTCACTTATTCCACTAAGCGTACCGAAAAATAAGGTTTCTGAATACAAAAAAAACTGGCAAAGAGCCACCGGAAAATCCGGAAAATTACTTTTATTTGCCGGCGACCAAAAGCTTGAACACTTAAATGACGATTTTGTCGGCGCCGGTATCTCTCCGGAAGATAAAAATCCACGTCACCTTTTTGAAATTGCTAAAAATATCAAAACCGGTGTTTTTGCCACTCATCTTGGATTGATTGCTCGCTACGGCGCAGAATTTAGAAATATTAATTATGTAGTGAAGTTGAACGGACGAACCAATCTTTTTGACGACAAAGACGAACTTACTTCCCCAGCTTGGTACAGCGTTGCTGAAATAGCTAATTTTGCCAAACAAAGTGGTTTGAAAATTGCCGGTGTTGGTTACACTGTTTATTTGGGTGGAGAAAACGAAACCGAAATGATCAAAGAAGCGGCTAGAATTTGTTTGGAAGCTCATCAGAATGGTTTGTTGGCAATTATTTGGATGTACCCACGTAGCAGTAAAATAAAAAATGAGGATAATCCTCACTTGATTGCTGGTGGTGCTGGTGTGGCTAGCGCCCTGGGTGCTGATTTCGTCAAAACAAAATATCCTTACAAAAATCAAAAAGATGCCAAAAAATTTAATGAAGTAGTTGAAGCAGCTGGCAATTGTGGCGTTATTTGTGTTGGTAGTTCAAAGATGGGCATCAAAGAATTGTTCGCTGCTTTGAGTATCCAAGCCAAAGCTGGCACTCGTGGCTTGGCTATTGGTCGCAATCTGCATCAAAGAAGCCTCAAGGAAGCAACTTTAATTGTTGAAGCTTTGGAAGGATTTTTCCAAGGAAAATATTCAGAGAAAGAAGCAGTAATGGTGGCGGAAGGAAAAAAAGTAAAAGCCAGAAACAAAAAAGATAAAGGCAAGTTGTTGTTTTTCTTTTAATTAAATACTTACAGAAAAAAAACAAAAAAAAGAAGAGATTTTTCTCTTCTTTTTTTAAAAATTTTTGATATTTTTTTATTCAGCAGTTTCGGTAGTGCTGGCTTCCGGATTGACAATCTCCACTTTGATGCGATCGGAGAGACTTGGTGCCTTGCTAATAAAGGAAGGAGAAAATTCTAACTTGTAGGCACTAATTCCCTCCACTGTTTTCAAATAATCGTTAATCTGATCACGGCTGAGATTTACTAATTTGTTGCGATCTATAATTTCAACACCCTCCGCAAAAGTGGTTCTACCGGAGAAAACTGCTCTTACAGAAGCAACCTTTGTTGCTTCATCATTATTCTCCAATGAATAAGAAACTGAACTTTCATTCAAACCGGAAAGAACTTGTCCTTCTGGAACTGATACTTTTAACTTCCCTTCAATCAACTTCATCGCTTCCGCTTGAGAAAAAGCAATTACTTGAACACTGCCGCGTGCCTTCATTTTGAATTCATCTTTTTTGTCTTTTTCTTTGGCGTCAGTAGCGGTGACTATTTTTGCGATATCAACATTATAAATAATTTTGTCGTATTGTGGGAATTTGGAAGTAGCTTCTACTTTTGCCTTTTCCATTAAAGACAGACTGAGATCTTTTTTGGCATTAGCCAAATCTTCGGCTGTAATATACTTAATAGTATTAGTGCCAATTGAGAAAGCTTCACGACTTTCGGCATAGATTTTGGCTTGCAAAGCTTGGTTCAATCCTGGAATAGTAAAAGTGGTTGGTAAAATGGCCATATCGGAACTAGGTTGATCAGGATAGACTTCCACTTCTACTTCTCCGCCGGCCGGAATACTAACTGATTTTTTGATGCGGAATAATTTGTTGTCGGAAGTTAGTAGGCGAGTTTTTACTACCAAAGTTTGAGCGACCGTATTCTTGTTAATTATAAAAACTTTTCCGGAAAAACTTTCACTGGTCGCTTCTTCACCGCTAGCATCATAAATTTTTTCATCTTCAATAATCAAAGAGCGGACTACTCCTTTGATGGTGTTGCCAACTTCTGCTGTGGAAGAAGCATTTTCATCAGCAATGGAGATAATCAAATTTTCGTTGACCAATTCTTCATTCGGCACAACGGAAACGGTTAATTTTGAGAAAGAAAAGAAAGCAACAATGGCAATCAAAACCAAAACGGCAATCGTGAAACGAATCGCAAACTTGCGATAGAAACTAATTGATCTTTTCTGGTGATGACCAACTGGCGCTTCTTCATTTTTTTCCCTAACTTCATTAGCAAGAGAGTGATAAAACTTTCTCTGGAAATCATAATCATCACGATTATAAGGTTTTTCAATCACAGGTGGTTCTTCGTATTCGTCCTCATCTTGATATCCATCTTCAACATCTTCCTCTTCCTCATCTTCCTGGTCGGCTGGATACTTTTCACCGAAATTATTTTCTTCGTAGTAATCAGAATTTTCCGGTTGAGAAAATTCTTGCGCAAAACTTTCATCCGTAAAAGAATCTTCCGGATGATAAGTCTCTTGTTCAATCACAAATTTTTTGAAACTACTTTCGTTTACTTTGGTGAGAAGTGGTTTTGCTTTTACTACACGTTTAACTGGCTTTTTGGCTGCCGGTTTTTTTGTCGCAGTAGTTTTTTTGGCTGCTGCTTTTGGTTTGGCAGCTACTTTGACAGTTTTTTTGGCAGCTGGAGAAGATTTTTTTTGCACTGGCATAAGAAGCTAAAAATAATATGTAAGCTAAATAAAATTCTAATCACAAGTATAACAAATTTTTTAGACGGCGACAATTTTTATTTTATCTTTTAATTCCAAATTAAGATCTTTTTTTAACTCTTCACAATTGTTCACGAGAAAACCGGTCTTGATAATATTGTCTTTGCCTTCAATGTTGATTTTGAAATAAACTGGATCGCTTCCCGGATAAGAAATCATCTTTAATTTTAAACTTTCCGATTCTGAATCAGATAATTCGGAAAGTAAAATAATTTTCAAGGGGTTGCTAGCGACAGTATTTTTTGTTTCGCTTGGTGCAGAAATTATTGGTTCCGATTTTACGATATTTTTTTTGTTGCTTTGAAAACTAGCCGCCCGATTACGATAATTTTTTGGGGCGTTAGCTTTGTAATCCATCACTGCTCTTTTTAAGTCATCAACTGAAGTTTGTGGCTCATTAGGATTAAGAGGTACTGCAATACTAACCAAAACTTTCATCTCGCCATCCTTATTGGACAAGCGACCATAGATTCCCAGCATTTTTCCTTCTATCCATAGATCAGGATTGGCTTTTAAAACACTTGGGAAAACCAAAGCTTCCGCTGTGCCGGAAACATCTTCAATCTTAACAAACATCATTGTCTCGCCACTTTTGGTGATAATTTTTTTGATTGTTGAAACCACACCAGCAACAGCCACGCTTTCATCGTTGACGCGAGAGTTCAAAGATCGCAGAGGAATAATATATTCACCAAAAAAATTACGGAAAACAGAAAATGGATGTTCGGAAATATAAAGACCCAACAATTCTTTCTCCCAAGCTAATTGTTCTGCTTTATCAATTAGTTTTCCCGGATCAAGAGTCAAACGTAAAACATCAGTATTTGGCAAAGAACCAAACAAACTAGTTTGGCGACTTTCTTTGCGTTTGGAGGCTTCTTTGTTTACGGAAAGAATTTTTTCTGAATTAAAAAGTAGCTGCCCTCGTTCAGCAAAATTATCAAAAGCCCCACACTTAATTAAACTTTCTAGAGATTTTTTGTTTAAATCTTTGTCAGTTACTCTTTCTAATAAATCTAATAAATCTTTATAGGGACCATTCTGTTTTCTTTCGGCAATAATCACTTCCACAATGTGTTCACCAACATTTTTGATAGCATTCAAACCAAAACGAATGGTATCAATTTTCTCTTCACCAATTTCTGTCTTGTTGGTTGCTGTTCCCGAAGTAACTACCGTGAAAGAAGCAAAAGATTCATTAATATCTGGGGCCATAATTTTCATGCCCATGTTTTTGCATTCATCAATTTCAATAGAAATGCGTTCAGTGTCGTGTTGATCGGCGGTCAAAAGAGCGGCCATAAATTCTACTGGCCAGTGGGCTTTCAAATATGCAGTTTGATAACCAACCAAAGCATAACAAGCCGCATGACTGCGGTTGAAACCATAACCAGCGAAAGGTTCAATAAACGAGAAAACTTTTTCTGCCAATTCCAAATGAATACCATTCTTCACGCAGCCTTCAATAAACTTCTCTTTTTGTTCAGCTAATAAGGCAGCGATTTTTTTACCCATCGCTTTACGCAAAACATCAGCTTGCCCCATCGTGAAGCCCGCCAAATCACGAGCAATTTGCATGACCTGCTCTTGGTAAATCGCTACTCCATAAGTTTTTTCCAAGATTGGTTCCAATTTTGGATGAAGATAAACCACCTGTTTGGTTTTGTGTTTACCATTAATATAATCCGGAATCCACTCCATTGGACCTGGGCGATACAAAGCCACCATTGCAATAATATCTTCAAATTCAGATGGTTTTAGATCACGGAGATAGCGCTTCATACCGGAAGATTCAAATTGAAAGACACCAGTAGTTTCACCGCGTTGAAATAATTCATAAGTAGCGGCATCGTCTAATGGGATTTCGTCCATATCAATATCTAAGCCGCGCGTATTTTTGATAATTTTTAAGGCTGACTCAATAATCGTTAAGTTCTTCAAACCCAAAAAATCCATTTTTAATAGGCCGAGATCTTCGACTGGGTGAAGTGAATATTGAGAAACAATACTTTTATCAGAAGAAGAGGCGTATTGAATCGGTACGTATTCGGTTAGCGGTTTATCAGTAATCAAAACACCACAAGCATGGGTAGAGGAATGACGAGCAACACCTTCCAAGCGCTTGGCATAATCAACCATTCTCTTTACCGACAAATCGCCTTCATAAAGTTCTTTAAATTCTGGCACCGATTTGATTGAGCCAGCAATATCAAATTTTACCGGAATCGCTTGCGATACTCGATTGCATAATTCATAAGGCTCTCCCAAAACTCTGCCGGCATCACGAATAGCAGCACGAGAAGCCATTGTTCCAAAAGTAATAATCTGCGCAACATGATCAGCGCCATATTTTTCAGAAACATAATCAAGAACTTCTCCGCGACGAATATCGGCAAAGTCCATATCAATATCAGGCATGGAAATACGATCGGGATTCAAAAAACGTTCAAAAAGTAAATCGTATTGGATTGGATCAAGATTGGTGATGCCAATTAAATAACAAACCATCGAACCGGCAGCGCTACCACGTCCTGGACCAACAACAATCCCTTTGTTTTTTGACCAGTTAACAAAATCCGCCACAATCAAAAAGTAAGATGGCCAACCCATTTTTTCAATTACGGAAAGTTCATAAACCATTCTTTCACGTACTGCTTTTTCCTGTCCTTCGGCAAAACCTTTTTTGTAGCGAGTTTTAATTCCCTCTTCACAAAGAAAGCGAAGATAAGAATTTCCATCATAACCTTCCGGCACTTCAAAATAAGGAAGCTGAATATTTCCTAATTGAATTTCGACATTACACTTTTCAGCAATCTTCAAAGTATTTTCAATCGCTTCTGGAACATCGGCAAACACTTCTTCCATCTCTTTGGCGAGACGATAAGAATAATTTCCACCCATCATACTCATGCGATCGGTGTCGGTTCTCTTTTTTTTGTTTTGGATACACAACAAAATATCTTGCGCTTCATCGTCTTCTTTTTTGAGATAATGAATATCGTTAGTCGCCACCAAAGGAACTCCTAGTTCTTTGGAAAATTCTTTTAATTTTTGATTAACCAAAAGCTGACCAGGAAGTTCCGGATGATCCATTATTTCCAAGTAATAATTCCCTTCACCAAATAATTCTTGGTATTCCAAAATTCTTTTTTTGGCTTGCTCAAATTTCTCAGCCAAAATTAATTGGGAAATTTCTCCACCCAAACAAGCTGAACAAGCAATAATTCCTTCGTGATATTGTTGCAATAACTCCCAATCGATACGTGGTTTATAATAAAAACCTTCCAAGTGAGCAATGGAGGTTAGTTT
>CAZCFX010000011.1:13882-17939 GCA_964498085.1 uncultured Gammaproteobacteria bacterium | reverse complement strand
ATTGTTCTCAATCAAATGGCTTTGGTACGCAAAGTAGTAGAACTTGGTTTGGCTGCTCGTGATAATGCCGGCATCAAAATCCGTCAGATGCTTGCTTCTTTAACCGTGAAGACCAAGGAGGCTGAATTGGGTGCTGAGTATTTGGAATTAGTAAAAGATGAATTAAATATCCAACAAGTTATTTGGGAAAAAATGGAAAATGATTTTCCGGAAGTGGTTTTGGATACCGTCATTACTCCGGAATTAAAGTTAGAAGGCTTGAAACGTGAATTGGTGCGCTTTATTAATATGTTGCGCAAAGAAAGCGGTTTAACTATTAATGACCAAGTAATTACTTATATAGAAACTGCTGACGAAGAAGTGATGACTACTATCAAAAATTTCCAAGAATCATTAAGCAAGGATACTTTGAGTGCCGAAATAAAATTAGAAAACATTGCTGAAGATTTACCAGCCAAAGAAGTTTTTTTGGGAGCAGGGAAAACAAAATTAGCAATTAGAAAAAAATAGGCGAACCTGTTTCGACTATCCGCCTTGGGCGGATTAAGCGAGTGTCGTATAATGGTTATTATGTCAGCTTCCCAAGCTGAAAACGGCGGTTCGATTCCGCTCACTCGCTCCAAAATATGGTATAATACTTAAATAAGTAAAAATATGCCACCAAAAGTAATCCAACCATTTCTCTGGTTTAATGATTTAAATAAAATAAATCTCAAGGACGACAAAGATCGAATAATTTTGAACGTCTTAAATATTGGAACAAAAAAAGCGACCGATTGGCTTTTTGATTTCTATGGTAAGCCAACAATAAAAAAAACAGTTATCAACTTAGGCGGCAAAGGTGAATTAAATGAGAAGTCTTTAAATTATTGGACATTAGTTCTTGGAATAGACTCAAAAAAAATTAGCAAAACTCGTTTTTAGATTTAATATTTTTTTATGTTTTATAATATTTTAGATAAAAAAAGATTAGAAATTTTACCGCTCTTGGAGAAGTTTAAGAAAGATTTTTATTTGGCTGGGGGAACTGGGTTGGCTTTACAATTGGGTCATCGTGATAGTATTGATTTTGATTTTTTTTCTGATAAAGATTTCAATACTGAAAAGCTTTATGCGATCATCAAAGAATTATTTAAAGGGCATAAAATTATAAAAGTTCAAGAGGAAAAAAATACCCTTACAGTTTTTATTGATGAAAATATAAAATTAAGTTTTTTTACTTATAAATATAAATTATTAAAAAAATTAGTTAACGAGCCTTATTTTAATATTGCTTCAATCTTAGATATTGCCGTGATGAAACTTTCGGCTGTGGTTAGCCGAGCAACAAGCAAGGATTATATTGACCTCTTTTTTATTCTCAAAGAGATTACTTTAGCGGAAATTTTAGTGGCGAAAAATAAAAAATTTCCAGAGTTGGATACCAATTTAGTTCTTAAAAGTCTGGTTTATTTTAAGGATATAAAAAAAGAACCAATAAAATTTAAAAACAACAGAAATATTGATTTACAGATGGTAAAGAATTTTTTTGTTCAAGAAGTGCAGAAAATTAGCAAATAATCAAATTGTCGTCGCTTCCATAAATTTTGTAAAAAACCCAATAAAAACGCCAAAAACTTGATTTTTTGGCGTTTTTAGTCTATAATAAGGGAACTTAAATAATTAATTATCTCAATTTTATGACCATTTTTTGGATTGTTGCCGGTGTTATCGTTTTGCTTGCCTTGGTGGCAGTCGGAATGTATAACGGCTTAATTACTTTGAAAAATCGTGTCGATGAAGCTTGGAGTGATATTGATGTTCAATTGAAAAGACGTCATGACCTGATTCCTAATTTAGTAGAAACCGTCAAAGGTTATGCTGCTCACGAAAGTGCTACTTTGGAAAATGTTATCAAAGCTCGTAACGAAGCGATGACTGCTCAAGCTGGTGGCAATCCAGTAGAAGTAGAAAAAGCGGAAAATGCTTTAGCATCTTCCTTGAAAACCATTTTCGCTTTATCAGAAAATTATCCTGACTTGAAAGCCAACCAAAACTTTTTGGAATTGCAACGTGAATTAACCGACACCGAAGACAAGATTATGGCTTCTCGCCGCTTCTACAACAGTAATGTTCGTGACTTCAACACCAAGTTGCAAGCTTTCCCAACTAATTTATTCGGCAAAATGCTAGGTTTTGCTGTTCGCACTTTTTTTGAAGCAGCAGAAAATGAAAAAGCACCAGTCGAAGTAAAATTTTAATCAATTAATAAAATAATAATATGGCTATCACTTATTGGATTTTAATTGCTTTGGGCCTTTTGCTCCTGGTTAGTTTAAAACAAATCAATCAATACGAACGTGGTGTTAAATTCACCATGGGTCGTTACACCGGCATCATGATGCCAGGTTGGAAAATTGTCATTCCAGTTTTTCAATCTTTCAAAAAGGTAGATATTCGTGTCAAAGCCGTTGATGTTCCTGATCAAAAAGCAATTACTCGCGATAATGTTTCTGTTACTGTTAACGCAGTTATTTATTACAAAGTTGCTTCCGCTGAAAAAGCAGTAATCGAAGTAGAAAATTTCTTTTTCGCTATTTCTCAATATGCTCAAACAACCATGAGAAATATTGTTGGCGAAGTAACTCTTGATGAATTACTTGCTCAACGTGAAAAAATTGCTGATCGCATTCGCGAAATTGTCGACAAAGAAACTGATGAATGGGGAATCAAAGTAAACAACGTTGAGTTGAAGGATGTTTCCTTGCCAGAATCAATGGAAAGAACTATTGCCAAACAAGCAGAAGCGGAACGTGAAAAACGAGCCGTAATCATTAACTCCGAAGGTGAATTGGCAGCAGCTAACAATATTGCTGAGGCGGCCAAGGTTTTATCTTATGCTCCTGGCGCTCTTTCTCTTCGCACCTTGCAAGCAATCAATGATATTTCTTCCGATCAATCAAACACAGTAATATTTATGACCCCGATTGAAGTTTTGAAAGCCTTTGAAGGTTTTGGCAACAAGCTAGAAAATAAATAATTTATGAATCTGTATCGAAATAGTGATCTCAACAAGCGCAGAACCTGGTTTTTAATGGCTGGGTTTTTTGCGTTTATTATGCTCTTGGGATTTGTTTTTTCTCAAGCGATGAATGATTCGTCAATTTTGTATATCGCAGTAGCTGTTAGTATTTTTTCTAGTTTTTTTAGTTATTGGTATAGCGACAAAATTGTTTTGGCGATGAGTAATGCTCATGAGATTGATCATGATAGTGCGCGTGAACTTTATCATCTGGTAGAAAATCTTTGTATTACTGCCGGTTTACCTTTGCCAAAAATTTACATCATTAATGATTCCGCACCCAATGCTTTTGCTACTGGTCGCGACAAAAATCATGCGATCATCGCTGTCACTACTGGTTTATTGCAAAAACTCGACAAGGTTGAATTGGAAGGGGTGATTGCTCACGAACTTTCTCATATCGGTAATCGAGATATTCTATTAGCCACCTTGGTAACCGTCATGGTTGGTTTTGTGGTTTTGTTGGCTGATTGGTTTATGCGTTGGTCAATGTTTGGCAATCGCAAAAAAAGTGATGATGAAAATTCTCAGTTTGCTTTGGTGATGACGATTGTTGCGATTGTTTTTGCCATTTTGGCACCGCTTGGTGCTTCAATGATGCAACTAGCCATTTCTCGCAAACGTGAATTTTTGGCTGATGCCGATGGTGCTTTGCTCACTCGCTATCCGGAAGGCTTGGCCAGAGCTTTAGAAAAAATTTCTGCCGATCAGGAACCATTGGAAGTATCCAATCGCGCCACTGCTCATCTTTATTTTGCTTCGCCACTGAAAGGTGAAGAACAAAAAAGATCTTGGTTTTCCAAAATGATGATGACTCATCCGCCAGTCGAAGAAAGAATTGCCAAGTTAAGAGGAATTGAAAACAAATAATAAAAATATGGACAACAAAGAAAAAATGCTTGATGAAATTTTGGAAAGAGGAATTATCTCTTCTATCTTACCAAGCAAAAAAGAACTTAGAGAACGCTTACTGAAAGAAAAGTTGCGCTTCTATAT